>JBAWCX010000495.1:0-10388 GCA_049590495.1 Binatus sp. (SeqCode) | reverse complement strand
AGCCAGCTGGGAGCGTGTCGCGTCACGTCTGTCTACGGGATTGCGCCAACGTTGATTTGCCCTTCACGAATCGATTGTCAGGACATGACTCGCGCGATGTCAAGCGTGAGGCGGCGCCGCGCGTTGCGCGCCCATCGGCTTTGCGATTAGCTCATCGTTCATGGCTCGGCTCGTACCGCACGGAAAATATCTCCTCGATGGCGCGCAAAAATTCTACATTCGCGGCGTTTCGTACGGCCCATTTGCCCCGAACTCCCGCGGCGAAAGATATCCCGAGCCAGAGCGTGCCGCCGCCGACTTCGCGCTGATGAACCGGCTCGGCGCCAACGTGATTCGCCTATACGTTCCTCCACCGCCGTGGATGGTCGAGGAGGCGCAGAAGGCCGGGCTCCGCATGATGCTCGGCATCCCGTGGCCGTTCCACATGGCGTTCCTCGATTCGGCCGACATGATGCGCGAGATCCGCGACGCCCTCCGCAAGACGGTTCTCGACACGCGTCAATTTGGCGAGACCATCGCAGCCTATAGCATCGGCAACGAGATTCGCTCGGATATCGTACGCTGGCACGGGCCGCGCGCCGTCAGCCGCTTTCTCGCCGAACTGCGCGACCTCGGAAAACAGATCGATCCCGGCGCGCTCTTCACCTACTCGAACTATCCGTCCGCCGAATATCTCGATTTGAGTTTTCTCGATTTCATTTCGTTCAACGTTTATCTGCATCGCGAGGAAGACTTCCGTCGCTACCTGACGCATCTGATGGGACAAGCCGGCGAGTTGCCGCTCGTGCTCAGCGAAACCGGGATGGATACGATTCGCGAGGGCGAGCAGCATCAAGCCGCACTCCTTTCATGGCAATGCCGTGCGGCGTTCGAACTCGGCTTGTCCGGCTTCATCGTGTTCGCGTTCACCGACGAATGGCACACCGGCGGCGCCGAGATTACCGACTGGGCGTTTGGACTCACGCGCCGCGATCGCTCGCCGAAACTCGCCTTCGACGCGGTCGCGAAAGTCTTCGGCGACAATCTGCCACCTCCGCTCACGTCCGCTCCCAAAGCCACCGTGGTGGTCGCCGCCTACAATGCGGCATCGACGATCGGCGAATGTCTCTCCTCGATTCGCGAGCTCAACTATCCTGACTACGAAACAATCGTCATCGATGACGGCTCGACCGACTCGACTTCGGAAATCGCCAAGCAGTCAGAAGTCCGCACGATTCGCGTCGAGCACAACGGCCTCGCCGCCGCGCGCAACGCAGGCGTCGGCGCCGCTTCAAACGAAAGCGAAATTATTGCGTTCATCGACGCCGACGCGCGCGCCGATCGCGACTGGCTGTATCATCTCGTCGAGACGATCACTCGACGCAACGCGGTCGCGGCGTCCGGCCCGAACTTCGCCCCCGATCCTCAATCGGCTCGCGCCGCCGCGATGGCTGCCGCGCCCGGATTGCCGCGCGAGGTGCGTGCCGACGACGATCGCCTTGCGCAACTCTGCGGATGCAACATGGCAATCACGAAAGCCGCGCTGCTGAAGGCCGGCGGCTTCGATCCAATGTTTACCGCCGCAGGCGACGACGTCGATCTTTCCTGGCGCCTCGCGGCGTCCGATCAAACGCTCGCGTATGCTCCTGGAGCCGTTGTGATTCACGAGCGGCGCGCGACTCTGCCTGCCTATCTCCGCCAGCAACGCGGCTACGGCGTCGGCGAAGGCTTGCTATTCCGCAAGTATCCGCTCCGCAGCGCGGATCAGGACGGCATCTATGCGGGGCCGTCCTGGATCGGCTCACTCTTCGGCGGCGGGCGCGTTTACTACGGTGAATTCGGCCGCGGCCTCTTTCAGACCGTCTATTCCGCGGGCAACTCGTACGCTGATCTGCCGTTGACCGTTCAGTGGATGGGCCTGTCGCTGATTCTTCTGATCCTTGGTAGCGTCAATCGGTTGCTGGGCGTGCTCGGCGCGAGCGGAATCGCGATCTCAATATTGGCAGCAGGGGCGAGCGCAGCATCCGTCCCGTTGCCGCGCGCGCATTCCGGCCCGGTCGCACGAATTTATCTCTGGATACTCAACCTTCTCGGCCCCGCAGTTCGCAGCTTTGCGCGCGTGCGCGTCATAGAGCGATTCGAGCCCGCGACAACCGATGCTGATGACAGCGGTCCGGTTGGATTGTGGGGCCGACTCGAATTCGTCATTCCAGATGGTTCCGAGCGAATCCAATCCGCGACGATACTCGCCGCCATCCGCGACGCCCTGGTGCGCAGCGGCGTCGCGGTCGCCCAGACCGACGGCTTTCAATCCTACGATCTCGAGATCGTCGTTCCGCCGACGATTCGCGTACCCATCAACGCCGTGCGTACCGGCTCCAGCATCGTACTGCGCTGGCGAACTCGAACTGCTCCAGGACGCGCGCTGCTAGCGGCGTCCGTCACAATGCTGGTTTTCTTGGCCGCGGGCTTCTCGCTTCACGCGACAATCGCGAGCCTGGCAGGCGTCGCAATCGCCAATGGCTTAATAGCGATCAGTCGCGCGGTACGCATACCAGCGATCATTAAAGCCTGCGCGACCGAAGTAGCTGGTTCACTTGGAATCTCAATCGCATCGCGCGCCGAAGACGAAGCCCGATGACCACGCTGGAACTCTACGGCCACGCGATTCGCCGGATGCGCCCGCATCTCGGCCGCATCGCGATCGCGATCGCCGGCGTGCTGCTGGCATCCGCGACCGAAGTGCTCAAGCCATGGCCGCTCAAAATTGTGATCGACAACGTGCTGCGCGGCACGCCGCTCGTCAGCAAGTGGATTCCTCCGATGCCGCGCGCCGAGCTTCTCATCGCCGCGTGCATCAGCCTCGTCATCCTGTACGCGTTGCTGGGTCTGCTCAACGTGATGACGAACTACGTCACCATCTCGATCGGCCAGCGTATGGTCAACGAGTTGCGCGCGCGTCTGTTCGACCATCTGCAACGCCTCTCGCTCTCGTTCCATCGCCGCCGCGAAGTCGGCGACCTGATGGTGCGCATCACCTACGACACCTACTCGATACAAACGATCGCGATGAACGGCTTTTTCCCGCTGCTGTCGTCGCTGATCTTGCTCGCCGGGATGTTCGTCGTGATGATAAAAATGGACGCGACGCTGACGCTCGTCGCGCTCGCTATAATCCCGCTGCTGATTCTGCTGATCATGTCGATCAGCGGGCGCATCGACGCGATTGCCGGCGGCGCGCGCATCAAGGAGAGCCGCCTGTACACCGTCGCGCAGAGCGCGCTCGCCGCAATTCACGTCGTGCAGGCTTTCACGCGCGAGGGCGAGTCGTACCGCGAGTTCGTCGAGTCGAGCAGCGCGAGCCTCGACGCGACGCTGCGCCTGTACACCCTGCAAACGCTCTACGCCGGCGCGGTCGGCGTGTTGATCGCGTGCGGCACCGCGCTCGTGATTTACCTCGGCGCGCAGCACGTCCTCGACGGCCGCCTCACTATCGGCGACCTGATCGTTTTCACCACTTACCTCGCCTCGCTGTACGCGCCGGTGAATCAGATCGCTCAGACCTACGGACAGATCGAAGGCGCGAAGGCCGGCCTCCGGCGATGCCTCGAGCTGCTCGCGATCGATCCTGAAATCAAGGATCGCGCGGGCGCCCAGGCGCTTGGCCGCGCGCGCGGCGAAATAGAATTCGACAATGTCGTGTTCGCCTACGAGCCGGGCCGCACCGTCCTCAACGGGATCAGCTTCAAGGCTTCACCCGGCGAGACTATCGCGATCGTCGGTCCGAGCGGCTCCGGAAAAACCACGATGGCGAGCTTGCTCGCGCGCTTTTACGAACCGAATGGCGGCGCGATCAAGATTGACGGCAACGACACGCGCTACCTGACCCTCGATTCGCTTCGCGGCAACATCGCGATGGTCCTGCAGCCGCCGCTGGTGCTCGGCGACACGATGCGCGTCAACGTCGCGTTCGGAAAGCCCGCGGTCGACGACGCGCACGTGCTACGCGCCATCGAGATGGCGCGGCTCGGTCCCGTGCTCGCCAAGTTGCCCGCCGGTCTCGACGAAGTGCTGGGCCAGGGCGGTCACAGTCTTTCCGAGGGCGAGGCGCAGCGCGTGACGATCGCGCGCGCGCTGCTGAAAGACGCACCGATTCTCATCATGGACGAGCCGACCAGCGCGCTCGACGCCGAGACTGAATCGATGGTGCTGGCGGCGGTGCGCGAGGCGATGCGCGGCCGGACCACGCTCGTGATCGCGCATCGGCTGTCGACCGTGCAGAACGCCGATCGAATCCTCGTGCTGCGCGACGGCGCCATTGTCGAGCACGGATCGTTCGACGAGTTGCTGGCTCGCGGCGGCTTCTTCAGCTACCTCTACAATATCCAGGCATGGAGCCGCGAAGCCGCGGGCTAGGGATTTTTTCCGAATGCTTACAATTGGTCTTACTGGCGGAATCGGTTCGGGCAAAAGTACCGTCGCGCAGATTCTCGGCGAGTTCGGCGCGCCGATTCTCGACGCCGACAAAGTCGCGCACACTACTTACGCGCCCGGCGGTGCGGCCTACGGCGCCGTCATCGCCGGATTCGGCGCGCGGATCGTCGCTCCCGATCACACGATCGATCGCAAGCAGCTCGGGGCGATCGTGTTTGGCAATCCTGAGCAATTGAACAAGCTGACGTCGATCGTGTGGCCCGCCACATTCGAGAGCATCCGCCGCAGCGTGGCCGATTTGCGCGCGAGCGGCGCGACTCTGCCGATCGTCGTCGAGGCCGCGATTCTGATCGAAGCAAACTGGCAGCCGCTGTTCGACGAAATCTGGCTGGTGCGCGCCCCTCGCGAACAGGTGATAGCGCGTATCGAGATCCAGCGCGGCCTCAAACCTGCCGAGACCGAGGCGCGAATCCGCGCGCAGTTGTCCGACGAGGAACGGGGCAAGCATGCGAGCCTCGTGATCGAGAACAACGGATCGATCGAAGAGCTGCGCGAACTCCTCAAAGAGCTGTGGGCCGAAGCGCTAAAGCGCAACGGCTAGGCGCGCAGCGCTGCCAGCACCGCGAACGTGACGACCTCGGCCGCCGCGCATCCGCCCGCCAGCATGTAGCCCGACGCGCCGCCCATCCGGCGGCTCAGCACCAGCCGCATCGCGAGTATCGTCAGCGCCAGAGCGACGATCACCGCCAGCCCGACGTTTTGATACAGCCCCATCGTGAGTCCCAGCGCGACCACGCTCGAGATTGCGAACTCGCGAAACGAAATGCCGCCTTCGTACGGGATGCCGAGCCCCCAATGCTCTAGCGGCTTCAGCCCGTAGCCGATCGGAATGATCGCCCATCGCGACAGCATCATCGCCATCACGAGCGCGCCCGCCCGCCCCGTGTAGTCTGTGATTCGCGACAAGCACCAGACCTCGAACGCGAACGCTGCCAGCGATGCGCCCGCGCCGATCGGTCCGATTCGCGCCAGTCCTGTCGAGGCAGGCCGCGTTCCCCGCCGAAGCACCTCGACCGTGTCCGCCACTCCGCGATTCGCCAGCCCCAGCGAGAGCGCCTCTCCGATTGTCAGCACGACCAATGAGCGTGCGGCCGGTCCCGCGACCATGCCCACGCCTCGATCCGCAATCGCGAGAATTACCCCCAGCACGAATCCCACAATCGGAAAATAGACCATCGCACGCGAGCGCTGCGCGGCGGTGCCCTGCGATCTTTCGTCGAGGATCGGCCACAGTGTCAGCGTCGCCACCGCCAGCACGGCGTCGAACAACAGTTCGCGCGCACCTGGAAGACTCGTTTCGCTCGCCGATTCCATCGTGACCGAGGTTGATTACAACAGATCGCGGCGGCGCTACGATAGGCGGAGTGAAAAAATGAAAATTCTCGTGATGGGTGCGGGTGCGGTCGGGGCTTACTTCGGCGCGCGGATGCGGGCTGCCGGCGAGGACGTCGTCTTGTGCGCGCGCGGCGAAAATCTGCGCGCGATTCGCGAGCGCGGCCTCGACATCACCAGCATCCGCGGCGATCTGCGAATCGAGGTCGCAGCGACCGATACGCCGCGCGACTTCGCGCCGTACGATCTGATCCTGTTCTGCGTGAAGGCCTACGACACCGACGCCGCCGCGCAGGCTATCTCAGGATGCCTCCGGCCGGGCGGCGCGATTCTCACGCTTCAGAACGGCGTCGAGAACGAATCAAAGCTCGCCGCGATCTTCGGCCGCGCCGCCGTCATGGGCGGCAATGCGCGGGTCGGCGTCGAGATGGTCGCGCCCGGTAAAATTGTTCATCTGAGCACAGGCCAAATCGACTTCGGCGAACTTGACGGCCGCGAGACGGAGCGAGTCAAAGCGATCGCCGAAATATTTCGACGCGCCGGGATTCTCGGCCAGGTCTCAGCCGACATCATGAGCGCGCGATGGGACAAGCTCATCTGGAATGGCGCGCTCAACACCGTCACGACGCTGACGCGCCGCCGCGTCGGCGAGATCATCGACGACCCCGAAGGTCTGGAGCTTCTGCGCACGATGATGCGGGAGATCGTAACCGTCGCGCGGGCCGAGGGCGCGCACATCTCCGACGACCGCATCGACGCATACATTGCCCACTCGCACAAAAACCTGCGCGCGCTGAAAACCTCGACTCAGCAGGACCTGGAACGCGGCAAATCGCTCGAATACGAAGCCCTCAGTGGCGCCGTAGTGCGCGGAGCCCGCCGCCACGGCCTGAAGGTACCCACTGTCGAAATCGTCTACACGCTGTTGCGATTGCTAGATGGTGCGCAACGCTCGCCCTGACAAAAGTTCTAACAGGGCGAAGCCCGCATCTTCGTCTTAGTACTGGGTGCAGGGGTCACCCGTGCCCAAGGAAGCGTGAAACCCACGGAGGGGTTTCACATTAAATAAAGTGAATTAACGGTTTTCGCCTTACCGCTTCTCGAACTGCTTGTTCCCGAACAGTATCTCCCACGTTTTCGGATCGTGCGCCGGCTGATTCGCTTGAGCCGCCGCGCGCATCTTCTCGACAATCTCGCTCATCACCGCAAACCCGCGCTGGGTCGCCGGCCGCGCGCGCAGCTCGTCGTACCATTTTTTCAGATGCGGAAAATCTTCGAGCGCCTGTCCCTGCATCGAATGCGGCACCAGCCACGGGTAAGTCGCGATATCGGCGATCGAATATTCTCCTGCCAGGTACTTCGCTTCACCCAGCCGCTTGTCGATCTCGCCGTAGATGCGCTTGGCTTCGTTGGTGTAGCGGTTGATCGCGTACTCGATTTTTTCGGGCGCGTAGCGGCGAAAATGATGCGCCTGGCCGAGCATCGGGCCGACGCTCGCCATCTGGAACATCAGCCACTGGATCACGTTGTACTTTCCGCGCGTGTCGGACGGCATCAGCTTGCCGGTCTTCTCGGCAAGGTACATCAGAATTGCGCCCGACTCGAAAATCGAAATCGGCTTTCCGCCGGGACCGTCGGGATCGGTCATCGCGGGCATCCGATTGTTCGGGCTGATTTTCAGGAACTCGGGCTTGAACTGATCGCCCGCGCCGATATTGATCGGGATCACATTGTACTTGAGGCCGACCTCCTCGAGCATCCACGTAATCTTATAGCCGTTGGGCGTGGGCCAGAAATATAAATCGATCATCCGCAACTCCTTGTACGATTAATCGAAACGAGGCGTTCGTTTCATATTGCAACTTTGATCAGTCGTGCGCGCGAGGCAAGCTAAAAACACTGCTAGCGCGGCTCCAGGTCCAATTCAGCCTCGGCTGATGACTGCGCGCGCGTGTAACTCGGATCGAGCGGGTGATACTCGCCGTGGCTCCACGGCCCGATCATGTCGTCGTAGTGGCGTGACGCCGGATGGTCCGATTCGCCGCTGTGATTCATTCCGAGCGCGCCTTCGGGGTCGCCGAGGTCGGTAACGAAACGGTACGACGAAATCTGTGTGACTTTGAACTGCGCCGGCTCGTCGCCCAAATCAAACCACGAATTGTTTACTGTATGGCGTCCGCCTTCTGTCTGGAACGGCCCGCGGTTGAAGTACCATCCGAGCAGGCCACCGCCTGCGCCCAGCGGATGCGCAAATTCGATCGTCGTCAGCGCGCCCCATTGCCATTTGTCGCGATCGTTGCCGAGCCGGGTCGCGAGCAGCGCGAGCGAATCCTTCAAGCCCGCGCGCAACGTGGCACTCTCGGCGTCGGCGCCACCCGGCCACAGCGTACTCGCGGGCCGCACGATCATATCTTCGCTCGCGGGATATGCGCCGCCGTCCTCGAGCAGCATGAACGATTTGTAGTCGTCGCCCAAAAGAGGCTTGAAGACGCGGCGCGCCAGCGTCACTTCGGTCGCCGCGACAATCGCCGCCGGCCTGCTGTTCGCCGTCATCGCGCCGTCCCATCCGCGCAGTTCGCCGAGCGCCCATCGCAGATCGTCGTCGCCGCCGTCGCCGGCCTGCACGAGCGCGTCTCGCAGCTTCAACGCGAAGATCGATAGGCGATCGCGCTGAATCGATTTGAAATCATCGATCGTCATCTTGTCGCGCGGGCGTAGCAGGTTCGAAATACGATCGAAGCGCCACGGCGCCACCCAACTTCCATTCCACGAAACGTCGGCCAACCGATTGTTGGCAGTGACGATAAAATGCGTCGCCGGATTCTCGCTATGCGGCAAACTGTCGAACGGGATCATCCCGTTCCATTCGAAATTCCCGGTGAATCCCGCGGTCGGGTACTTGCCGTCGAAGCCGATGCGATTTGGAATCGCGCCGACGATTTTCCAGCCGATATTTCCCGAGTCGTCGCCCCAAACGAGATTGAGCGGCGTGGTCGTGAACGTGCGATAGGCCTCGACCAGCTCCTTTCCCGTGCGCGCGGTGGCCGAGCCGAATCCCGACGCGGCAGACGGCCCGGGCGTCGTCCCCGCGAATCGCATCGACAGAGCGTAGTTCCCGCGAACCTTTACGCCGCTCAGCAGATTATCCTCGCGCGCGAGCACGTCGCTGACGATCGGGCCGTGCCGCGTCGAGAGTATCGTCCGCGTGACGTCGGCCGCGTCCCTGACGTGAATCGTCACGTCGCGCCGCTCCAGCGGAAGCCATTTTCCCTGGAACTCGTAACTCTTGCCGTCGGCCGACAGATGCTCGAGGCTGAGATCCATCACATCGGCGCACACGCTCGTCACGCCCCACGCCACGTGCCCATTCGTGCCGATCGCGACGGCAGGCGAACCAGCGGCCAGCGCGCCCGACGTGAAGCCGTCCGGAGTGACCAGCACCGCCTCGTACCAAATCGACGGAATCGATTGCGGCAGATGCGGATCGCTGGCGAGCATCGGCTTGCCCGACATCGACTTGGTGCCGTCGATCACCCAGTTGTTGCTCGCGGGCATGCCCATGTGCCCGAGACGCGCGAAGCCGGGCGCAAGGTGAAACGCCAGCTTCATGCCGCCGAACGCGGCGGTCGTCGTGCGCGGCGGCGGCTCGAGCGGCAGCGTCGGATACACCGGCATCAGCGCCGCGATTTCGCTCGGCGCCATCTTCGGCGCGAGGTTCATGTACAACGACTCCTCGGTCGCGTTGTAGCCGAGCAGCACCGCAATCGTCAGCGCGCCCGCCTCGAGGTCTTCGGCGGTGTAATGCGCCGGCTTGATACCGACCAGCCGAAACGCCGGCTCGAGGCTGTCCTGATGTCCGTCGATATAAGCGTTGATCCCGCCGACGAACGCATCCAGTTGCGCGCGCATCTCGGGCGGATAGGCTGCGACACTGTCGCGCGCGAATTTTTCAGGATCGAACAGCCGGTAAACGTAGTCGCTCTCGACTTGGTCGGCGCCAAACACCTCGGCGAGGCGCCCTTCGGCCAGCCGCCGGCGCATCTCGAGCTGGAACAATCGATCCTGCGCCTCCGTGTAGCCCAGCGCCCGCGCGAGGTCGAGCCGGTTCTGCGCGTAGATATGCGGTACGCCGGCCGCGTCGCGAATCACCTTGACCGGGGCAGTCATCCCCGCAAGTTTGACGACGCCTGACTCCGGCGCGAGCCCGCTTTGTGTCGCTTGATAGAACAGCCCCGTCATCACGACTACAAAGACAAACGCGACCACGAGCCCGACCACCGCGCGTCTGCGCGCGCGCGGCGAACGATAAAAACGTCGCCGGGAACCTTCGCTTGGATGCGTCGCCATTGGATGCACACTGCTTCGGCGAAGACTGTGGGCGCAAGCCTAGTTGGGCACGGCGGCGGCGTCGCCTTTGCGTACGCCCATCAGGTAGGCCTGGATGAAATCGTCGATCGCGCCGTCGAGCACCGCGCCGGTGTTGCCGACCTCGACGCCGGTGCGATGGTCCTTGACCATCTGGTACGGCTGCAGCACGTACGAACGAATCTGGCTGCCCCAGGCGATATCTTTTTTGTCCTTGC
>JBAWCX010000494.1:0-2138 GCA_049590495.1 Binatus sp. (SeqCode) | reverse complement strand
GCTTACTAGTCAGAACGGCGTATTGCATACCGGCGCGTTTAGCCATTCGGGCCAGCGCGCGGGCGTCCCATCTGGTGGGATTAAAGGTTTTGGCGGTCGAGTGATACTCGTCCACCGCGACGCTCTGGCCGTCCGGCAGCGCGCCGACGCCTCCAACCAGCGGCCACGACAGCTCGAGCCCGCGCTGACTGCAATGGCCCCAATGGATGAACATCCCGAATCTTGCTTTGTTAAACCAGGATTCCATAGCCGCGCATTGTCGCGGTCCCGAGCCGGTTGTGCAATGGTCTTTTGGGGTCATCTCGCGAGAATGGCGACGCGTTGGATAAGATGAAGCCGCGCGAGGCGATGGCCCGGGCTGCGACATGGCTGGCGGCGTTTCGAGCACAGCTTCCGTTGGGTCGACGTGGCGAGCGCGCCGCCGAAAAGTATTTGCGGCGCCACGGTTACCGGATTGTCACGAGGAATTTTCGCGCGGCGGGAGCGGAAATCGATCTGATCGCGATGGACGGCGACACTTTGGTCTTCGTCGAAGTGAAGACGCGACGGAATCGCGCGGCGGGCGCGCCGGAGGAGGCCGTCGATGCGCGCAAGCAGAGTCGGATGCGGCGCGCGGCTGAAGTTTTTGCCGAGCGCTATCTTGCGGGCGACACCGAGATGCGATTCGACATCGTCGCGGTGGACGCATCGGGCAAGCGGCTGGAGATTGAACTGTTGAGGAACGCATTCTGAATGCTGGATATCAAGCTGATTCGTGAACGGCCCGATTTCGTGAAGGGCGAACTCGCCAAGCGAGGCGTCGAGCCCACTGAAGTCGATCGACTGCTCGAGGCTGATGAGATACGTCGAGGGCTTCAGGGGCAGCTCGACCAACTGCGAGCTGAACGCAAGAAGCGGGCGCGGGAGGTCGGCAAGCTACCGCCTGAGGAACGTGCAGCCGAGATCGCGAAGATCCGCCAGGAAGAGGAGCTTCTAGGAAAAGGAATTCAATCATTGAAGGACATGCTTCCGCCGGGCATGGAGAAGAATATAGCTGATAGTTTCTTGCGTTTAAGCATTGAGCTTCCGCTGGCGGAAAAGAAGGTCGAGGAGCTGGCGCTTACGCTCCCGAACATTCCGCGACCGTATGTTGTTGTTGGCGCGAGCGAGGCTGACAACCGCGTTATCAAGACTGAAGGCACGCCTCTCGAGTTCACGGCGTTCAAGCCGCTCCCGCATTGGGAGCTTGGCGAGAATCTTGGGATCATTGATTTCGATCGCGGGGTGAAACTGTCGGGGACGCGATTCTATGTGCTGAGCGGCGCGGGCGCACGGCTCCAGCGCGCGCTGATCGCGTGGATGCTCGACGTCAAGCGGGAGCAGGGTTATCTCGAAATAATTCCGCCGCTGATGGTGAGTACTGAGACTGTCACTAGTACCGGGCATTACCCGAAGAACGCGGACACTATGTACCGCGATTTCGAGGATGACTTCTGGTTTATCCCGACCGCCGAGGTTCCGCTGACGAGCCTGCATCGCGACGAGACGCTCGACGAAAGCGTGCTGCCGATCTACATGACCGCGTACACGCCGTGCTTTCGGCGCGAGAAGATGTCGGCCGGGCGCGACGTGCGCGGTATCAAGCGCGGGCATCAGTTCGACAAGGTCGAGATGGTCAAGCTGGTGCGTCCGGAAACGTCGGACGAGGAATTCCACAAGATGGTCAACGACGCCGCCGAGATTTGCCGGCGGCTGAAGATTGCGTTTCGCGTCGTCGAGCTGTGCACGGCGGACCTCAGTTTCGCCAGCGCCGTGACTTACGATCTGGAAATGTGGGCGCCGGGATGCGGCGAGTGGCTCGAGGTCAGCTCGGTTTCCAATTGCACGGACTTCCAGGCGCGCCGCGCGAAGATTCGTTTCAAGACCAAGGGCGGCAAGCCCGAGCTGGTGCATACATTAAATGGTTCGGGGCTGGCGCTGCCGCGGACCATGATCGCGGTGCTGGAGAACTATCAGAATGAGGATGGGAGCGTTACGATTCCCGAAGTTCTGCGGCCTTATATGGGTGGAGTGGAACGTATACCCAAAATCTAATGTGAAACCCGCCTGGGTTTCACGCTTCCTTGGGCAGGGGTGACCCCTGCACCCAGTACTAAGAG
>JBAWCX010000493.1:0-5407 GCA_049590495.1 Binatus sp. (SeqCode) | reverse complement strand
GGCGACGCGATCGCGACCGGGGCCTCGGCGCCCTTGGAGCTTAGATGAAGCGCGAGCCACGCGCCGCCGCCCAGCGCGACGATAGCCGCGATCAAATAGCCGAGCACGCCGAACATGCCGCGGCCTTCTTTCTCGCCGTCGTCGCCCGGCATCCTGCCGGTGATTCGCATCGACGGCGACGGATCGCGGCGGAGCGTAGTCGCACCTCGCGAAGGCGGAGGCGGCTGTGCATAGGACTCCGCGGCATCCGCTCCGAGCCGCGCGCCGCAGAAATTGCACATCAGTTCGCCCGGTTGCGCCTTGCCGCCGCAGACCGGACATTCGATTTGCGAGCTGGCGTCGGCGCCCGACTGATGGCTTGCGCCTTCGGTAAAAGCAGGGCCCGCCTGCACCAGCGCGGTGCCGTCAACTTCGCAGAACGTTTCCTGGTCGGGGTAGGTTTTTTCGCAGCGCGGGCACCTTTTCATGTTGGTAAGGAATCCTCCGGTGCAAGTTTCGATGATATCCGGGGGAATTGCGACATGCCAATCAATTCCTCGCGATTACCTCCGTGCCGAACTTTTCCATCGCCGCGAGATGGTCGCGCGTGGTCGCGGCCGGCCCAATAATTATTCGCGATACGCCCATCGCGGCGAATTTTTCGATATCGCCGGGCTTCAACTGCTCTCTCAGCCGGCTCACCGTAATTTCCAGCGGCGTAGTCCGCCCGAGCGCGCGCTCATGCTCCCGCAGGCGCTTGATCGTCGCCGCGATCTCGTCGTTACCCTCCGCGATTCCGTACCATCCGTCGCCGAGCTTGGCCGCGCGCTTGAGCGACGGCTCGGTGTTGCCGCCGAACACGATCGGGGGATGCGGTTTTTGCGCGGGCTTGGGCATGAACTTGAATCCCTCGACGCTGACAGTCTTACCGTGATACTCGGGCGAGTCTTTGGTCCACAGCTCCTTCATCAAGGCGATATATTCGCGCGTGCGGATCGCGCGGTCCTTGAAATTCATTCCGACGCCGTCGAACTCCTCCTCGAGCCACCCGATACCGACGCCGAAAATAAACCGCCCGCCCGAAAGAACGTCCAGGCTCGCGACCGCCTTGGCGGTAGTAAACGCGTTGCGAATCGGCAACACGAAAACTCCTGTCGCCAGCCGAATCTTCGTCGTTACTCCGGCGACGAACGCCAACGCGAGCAAGGGATCGTGCAACGGCGTCTCCGGCGGCGCGCCCATCCTTCCACTAGATGAATACGGATACGGCGAGCGGTACGTTACCGGCAACATAATGTGCTCGGGGATCCACAGCGACTCGAAACCGCTCTCCTCGGCCTTGCGCGCGACCGCCGCGATACTGTTGGGCGAGGTCTGGTACAAAAATGTCCCGAATTTCATGGGGCGCAACGCTCCCGCGATGGAAATTTTTACAATCCTAGTCAGTTTCCAGCTTCACCGCGAAGACCGCCGGATCCTCGATCGTGCGCAAATCGAGATGGAACGAATCGTCGGCGACGCGCCCGATTATTCGCGCGCGCCGAAAAATCGCGGCAATCGCGTTGGCGGATTTCTCCGGATGACTCACGCGTAGTGCCACCGACTTCAGCTCCTCGACCGGCATCGCGCCCGAGCCGACCTGCGAAGCCGCCTCGACAATCTCGACCAGGTAGCCCGGGCCCAGCCGCTCGACGACTATCTCCCGCGCGCGCGGTGCGATCGCGCCAATCTCACTCGCACGCCGCGACAACATCCTGAGTGTCGGCAGCTCTGCACTTAGGTCATCGGAGCGAAGATACAGGCGCACCGTCGCCGCGAGCGCCGCGAGCGTCAGCTTGTCGCATCTGAGCGCGCGCTTCAGCGGATTGCGCTTGATTCGCTCGATCGCAGCGCGCCGTCCGACCATCACACCCGCCTGCGGACCACCGAGCAGCTTGTCGCCCGAGAACGTGACGACAGCCGCGCCCGCGGCGATTCGCTCGCGCACGAGCGGCTCGCGCGGAATTCCATATTCGGTCAAATCGACGAGCGCGCCCGCGCCCAGATCCTCCATCACGTCGATTCCCCGCGCGCGCCCGATCGCCACGAGATCTTCGAGCGTCACTTCGCTGGTGAAACCCACCACGCGGTAGTTCGACGGATGCACTTTCAGCAGCAGGGCGGTCTGCGGCCCGATCGCATCCGCATAGTCGCCAGGATGGGTCCGGTTGGTGGTCCCGACCTCGCGCAAAATCGCGCCGCTCTTCGCCATCACGTCGGGCAATCGAAACGAACCGCCGATCTCGATCATCTCGCCGCGCGATACGATTACTTCGCGTCCCTCGGCAAGCGAGTTGAGCGCGAGGACGACCGCAGCGGCGTTGTTGTTGACGACGGTCGCAGCCTCGGCCCCGGTCAGCGCGCAAATCTCGTCCTCGACGATAGTGTCGCGGTCGCCGCGCAGCCCGGTTGCGAGATCGTATTCCAGGTTAACGGCGGATCGCGCGGCCATCTCGACCGCTTCGATTGCCGACTCAGCCAAAATCGCGCGCCCAAGATTCGTGTGCAGGACGACGCCGGTCGCATTGACGACCGGCCCAAGCACGGGATCGTCCGCCGCAACGGCGCGCGCGGCCGCACGCACGACAGCGTCGATCATCACGGCGCGATCCTTCGGATGCGTCCCGCGGCCAGCAAGAATCGCGGCACGCAACTCCGCTTGCGCCCGCTGCACCATCACCTTGATATAGTCGCGTCCGAATCCGGCCAGCGCGGGATCAGCCACGGCCGCGCGAAGGCATTCGTCGATAGGCGGCAGCGCGCGAACCGCGTCGGCGCGCTGGTCGATGGTTACGTCGGAACGTTTTCGCGATTGCTTGGCCACGGCGGGATGATTATCAAAGACCACCCCGTCCGCACGCAACCGCAACTTCTTGGCACCGGGTGCAGGGGTCACCCCTGCCGAAGGAAGCGTGAAACCCACCGCGGGTTTCACATTAAATTAAGTGGCCTCCTCTATCTCCTCCTGTGCGTGCGCGATCAACTTCAGCTTCGTCAGCAAAATGAATGCGCAGAGCAGCGAGAACGCCGCGCAGAACAGCACCGCGGTGCGCGGGCTGAAATGGTCCCCGATATAGCCGACCGCCAGGCTGCCGAGCGGCGCCGTGCCGACAAATGACAACATGTAGATACTCATCACGCGGCCGCGCAGCTCGTCCGTTACGAACATCTGCAGCAGAGTGTTGGTCATCACCATATGATTCATCAGGCCGACGCCGATGAACAATTGCGCGAGCAGCGAAATCGACATCGAGGTCGATACGCCGAAGCCCGCGGTCGCGATCGCCATGCAGAAAACTCCGAACACCAGGTTCTGCCGCAGCGCTTTGGGGGCCGTCGAGCGCGAATTCATCACGATCGCGCTGAGCACGGCGCCCAGCCCCTGCGCCGCCATCAGGAAGCCGTAGCCATGCGCTCCGACGTGCAGCAGGTCGCGCGCGAACACGGGAATCAGCACGGAATACTGCATCCCGATTCCCATGTTGATCGCGACCAGCACCATCAGCCACAGGGTCGGGCGATGCTGCCAGACGTACGCCAGCCCCAGTCTTACCTGACGGATCATGGTGGCGCCGAATTCGCGCCGCTCGCGGCGCGGCAGTTCCATCTCGAACAGGCTCCAGATAACGGCCAGGTAGCTGACGCCGTTGAGCATGAAGCAGCCGGTCACGCCGATCACCGCGATCGACAGGCCCGCAATCGCCGGTCCGATCATCCGCGCGCCGTTGAAGATCATCGAATTCATCGCGATCGCGTTGGGCAAGTCTTCGCGACCGACCATCTCGACGACGAACGCCTGCCGTCCCGGCATGTCGAAAGAGCTCACCAGCCCATTGAGCGCGGCCAGCGCGATCACGTATTCGACGCGCACCGCGCCGCCCCATGTCAGTCCTCCGAGCACGAAGGCGCTCAGCATCAACAGAGTTTGCGCGCCGATTATCAGCCGTCGGCGATCGACGTGATCGACGACTACGCCGGCAAACAGCGCGACCAGCACGATCGGCATGTAGCTGGCGAACGCGACCACGCCCAGCATCAGCGATGAGTTCGTGAGCTTGAGCACCAGCCACGCCTGCGCGACCGATTGCATCCAGGTGCCGATCAGCGAGATTAGCTGTCCGACGAAAAAGAGCCTGAAGTTGCGATGCCGCAAGGCGCGGAACGCCGTCAGTCTGCCGCTCCACGTATCCTGCGAGGGAACGTCGCCGCCCGCCTCGTCAGCCTCGGCAGCCTCTATCTCCGGCACCGTATCGATGGCTCTCTCCTTCGTATTTAGCGACAACCTAAGTTCTTGCCGCGGTCTCGGCGCTTTGCAACCCTCTCCCACGTGACGAATGCACTCCTCTCGCGAATTGAGCTGCGCTATCTCGACGCCAGCGGTAACTCGCGCACGCTCGACCTCGATGCGCGCGAATCGACCGCCGTTCGCGACGGCCTCGCGCTGTCGGCCCGCCTAGAACATGCTCTCGGCGGAACAATCGTTCGCGCGAGCATCGCGAATCGAGGCGCCGATGCGGTCAAACTCACGGCTGCGATCTTCGAAGTCGTAACCGGCTTCGCGCCGTCAGCGCCCGCGCGATTTTTCAAGCACGGCTACCAGTCATGGAGCGCGTCGGGCGGCCACGACGTCGGCACGTCGCAACCTCATCCGGGCGACACCGCCCATTTCATTACGCGTGTCATGCATCGGAGCGAAACGACTCGCCCGCCTGAATTTCCCGAGGCACAAACCTCCGAGCTTTTCACGATCGTCGAAAGCAGCAACGTAACCGAGCGCGTGCTGGCCGGATTCGTCGGCGCCGCCACTTCGCTTTCGACCCTCACCGTGTCGAGCCCTGAAAAAATAATCGCGCGTGCGATCCTCGACGACGTGACCCTTGCGCCGGGCGCGTATCGCGAACTCGATCCGATGTTCATCGCAGCCGCCGATGAATCCGCGGCGCGCCTCGCCGCGCGATGGGCCGACGCGGCCGGCCGATGGATGAACGCGCGCGTAAGCGCGCCGTTTCAGCGCGGATGGTGCTCCTGGTACCACTACTTTCACGCGATCACCGAGGACGCGCTCCGCGCCAACCTCAAATCGCTCGAGGCGATGCGCTCCGAGTTTCCGCTCGACGTAATCCAGCTCGACGACGGCTTTCAGTCAGCGCTCGGCGACTGGGATTCCACCAACGCTAAATTTCCAGCTGGCCTCCGAAAAATCGCCGGCGAGATTCGCGCCGCCGGCTTCAAAGCCGGCATCTGGACCGCCCCGTTTCTTGCAGCCCGCGACTCGCAACTGATGATCGATCATCCCAACTGGTTCATCATGCGCCCCGATAGCGGCGAACCCGTTCGCGCCGGCCACAATGCGCACTGGACCTCGAGCGACGACAAGTTCGCGTACGCG
>JBAWCX010000492.1:0-11172 GCA_049590495.1 Binatus sp. (SeqCode) | reverse complement strand
TAGTTTCCTTTACGTTAGGCCAGGGCATCACGAACAGGTCAAGAAGTTGGAAGTCATCGAGAGCGGTGGTCGTTGTTGCGCCTTTGTTGCGAGGAACCGTTACGATTTGAATACTGGGTCGGATGAGCTGCTCGAGCGGCGTGAACAATTGTGGCCGAACGGCTAAGAGCGGCCGAATCTGCAGCGTGTTCGGCTGTGCCTTGGTGCCGAACTCGGCCGGCGTGTAAATGTCCTGAATCTTGAACTGCGTCAGGCTCGCTGTCGGATCGTATTCCTTGATAGCCAGCGACTCATCGTCGTTGCCGGCTGCGGCGGTCTGCTGGGCAAGACTCACTGAATGGCAGCTCAGCAAGATGAGAAGCGCCGCGCCAGCGGCTCGAAGAAAACCAGAGGTTTTCATTTTGACATAAGCACCTTGCCGGTTGTGCTGTCGATGTTGAAGAGCCAGAAAGCCGTCACGTCCTCCTCGAGGATCATCGCGACCATGCCGACGCCTGGCGCAAACAAGTTGTAGCCAGTGTTCTGCGTATGAGCCGGACCTACTTTGCCCTCGCACTTGACGCGGAAGAGAACCGCCGGGAACGAGCCGGCCGGCACAGTTACCTGGTAAGTGCCGATGTAGGTGTAGGTGCCGTTAATTGATCCTGAGTATCTCTGGTCGCTGGGGTCGTCAAGGTAATTTACTGAGACCTGCTGTGTGTAGCTTTTGCTTTCACCCGGTTGCATGCCCTTGGGCACAAACGGATTGGCAGGCGTCGTGACGACCACTACACCCTCGCCCGAGTCGGTGAGGGCGGCCATTATGATGTCGCCCTGGTCGGTCTCGCGCATGAACCCCGCCAGCGATGGAGTCATCTGGAACCGCCAGGCCTTCCTACCCCCTGGGCGCCTGGCCTGCCAGAGACCAAGCGTCTGAACGGTCCCGGCGTGGGGCCCGGCGACGACCTGGAACTGCTGTGAGTTCTGTCGAAGCGGGAAGTAAATGGACGGATCGTTTATGGGGTTGCTGGGCAACGCCGCGCCGACAACGCCCGGTCCAAGCTGTGCGGTTATATTTTGCTGATCCTCCGGCGGCAGCGGCAGCACGACACCTTGGGCCCGCGCCGATCCTGAGGCCAGCAGCAGGAAGCCGAACATCACTGTTAGAAACGTTTGCATTGAAAGTCCGTCCTCCATATCTCAGTGACCGCAACTTGAGCCATTCCAGAACCGTGGAGTCAAGACACTCTTTCGCGTCCGCATTAGTTGCTCGTTGGGCTTTCTATAAAGACGCCACCCTTAGGTCCGATCCGAACGCATTCGACGGTTCCGTTGTAATCGGGATTACAAATGGGTTTGTCAGAGGCAGGACACTTGTATAAGCCAGCTCCGAGGTCCTGGCACTTGTTAAGATCGAAATGCAATTCGGTCTTCGCAAGCGACGCTTGCTGGGTCGACGAAGGTTCCGCCGATGACGAGCAGCCACCGAGCGCCAACAATCCTAGAGCTGCGATCGCTAAAAACATCCGCTTTGCCATTTGAAAGACCTCCAATCAAATTTGAAACGCGTTTGTTACGATAGTCATGGCGTTACTGGCCAGTACCTTTGCTCGCGGCCTCCGCCTCCGCCATCTTTTTCGCCATCTCAGCTTTCACCGCGTCCAGGTTGAAACTCGCGCCGACTAAGCATTGGAACGCTCCTTGTGCTAGTCGCTCTCTCTAGCTCTGCACGGGTCTTCCTTGGAGTTGCAAAAGGCGATTTGGAATTTTCTGCGCCCAGTAGTCCATCGCGTTCTGCGCGTCGCCCCATTGGAATGAAGCCGCACCCTTGAGGCCCATGCCGCCGGCACGCTGATCGACTGCTTCAGCCAGCAGCAGGCCGTTGACCGAATCAGTCACCTTCATTTCGGCCTCGGCGGAGCCTACGAACGCGTAGCTGTCAGTCGCAAGCGACTGAGCCATATTGAGCACGCGGGCTTGCGGCACTACTACAGAAATGGTGCGAAGGCCGGGGACGGCGGTCGTCGCGTCCATCAGTGCTACCCGCACGGTCATGACGCCGGGTCCCGGCTGATCGACAAGGGCGAAGCTCTTGGCCAGGTTGGTCTGTAGTTGGTTGTAGAAGTACTCGGTAAGCGTTGCCTGGTCTGCGGCTGGCACTTTCGAATCGGCAGCCGCCCAGAACTCGACCGGCATCAGCTGTATCCTGGTATAGCTGCTCCATTGAGCGTTTGGATTTATCCAGACGAGCGCAGCGCCGCCCTCAGGCCCCGGAGCTAATCTGGAAGCGTCGGGGCCGAGAAATCCTGTAACAGCAGATGGCAACGGACCACCTGATTCGAGTGCTTTTTCAGCCGCCGGCTGACTCTCGACTGTGGTCGAACATCCCGAAGCCAGCAACACCGCTGCTAAGCCCGCCGCGGTCAAACTGGTCGTCATCTTCTTCCGCAAGCTCCTGGTCATCATGTTCTCCTCCGCAAGTTCAACTGTTTTGTTATTCAGATCTCGCGCCCGCTAGTATTGTCCGGTTTGCTGGACCGACCAGCCGTTAGCGGTGAGTTGCTGGCGCGCGAGTGGTGTCATGTTGGCAATCAGGAGAACTCGATGCCGCAGAGACAGAAGCTCGGGATTAGTTAGAAAACCAGCGGTCCTGGGCGTCCACGATAGGTAGTCAACCGGGCCAGGCACTATCGTCGTGCCATTCTGATCACGCGCAAAGATCAGACTGGGGGCCAGAAGTCGGGTGATGGGACTGGTCTGCTGACTCCATCGAACAAGCATTTGCAGCGAAGTGACCAGGAAGCGCGCCTGGTACTCGGTCATCATGTTGCCGATGTCGACCGCCGCGGCGCGACGACCCGGAATGTTGCCGAGGGCCTCCAGATCTTTGACGGCGGTAACTTGCAGACTCAGAGGAATGGCGGTGTTGCTGGTAAAGGCCACAATCTCTTCCTGTGATAGACCAAAGCTTTTCAACTTTTTCTGAACCAGAATAATGAGGTCCGCTTTCGGCGTCTGATAGACGAGATCGTTTGTGACCGTGACGGCCGTGATGATCATTGAGCCTGGTACCGCCATCATAGCCGCGGAGACCGTCATACGGGCCGAGAACATGACCCATGCGACATGGTTCAGCTTCTTGGTGAGAATAGGATCGGAACTGTAAGGATCGACGTGGAGCTCATGCGCGAGCTGGCGACGGACCTGGTCGTAGCCTAACGCGGTGAGCGTAGCGTTACCGGCCTGACCGGCGGCTTTGCCGCTGCCGAAGGAATTCGAAGCCGACGATGCTATCTGTCCCGCGCCCATACTGACGCGGTCAAATAAGTCTCCGACTCCGCCTGGCAGCCCGGTTACAGTATCCATCGGATGCATGACCATATTCGCGGCGGCGCCTACGGGACGTACAGCGCTCGAGACCAGCGCGTTGGCGAATACACTGCTATTACTCATGCCGTCGAGCTCAGCGATCGCCGGAATCTCGGATAGGCGTATCTTCAGCATGTCGGCGCTTTCGACGTAGTAGGTACCTGCGTCGTCGTGAAAAACGCTCGGGTCGGCGACGATAGTGTATTGACCCATCGCGCCGTTAGTCGGTGCCTGTGGTTGAACCGAATATCCCGGCCCCGAGAGCGGAGTAGCGGGCAGCAGGTCGGCCACGTTGACGACGGGCGGCTCTTCGTACTGACCTCCAGCCGCGCCGAGTTGGGCTGGCTGGACCGCTGCCATCGGCGGCGGTGGCGCGCCAGGTACGCTCGGCGCTTGCGCGCCCTGGTTTGGTTGGGACGGTGCTGTTTGAGAGCAACTCGCCAGCAGAAGTCCGGTCAGCAGGACGGATAGCAAACCTGTCGCGCGTATGCTTTTGGATTTGAGATTCATTTTCTCCCTCGGATTGCGTCTAGTTGCTCGCAAGACTGATTCATTTTTCCGAAGAACGATATTGTACTTTGGTACAATGGCCGGATGGCTGGCGCGCGTTGCACAATTATGCCCGCAGGTAGTGAGGCGGATGAACGCCGCCAAGCTCCAGGGGAGCCGACATCGCTAGTTGTGGGAAAGCCTACGGCCACAGTAATTGTCGTCGATGACGACGCGTCTATCCGCCGCGCGCTGGGAAGGCAATTGCAAATCCTGGGATTCAGCGTGTTGGAATTCGCAAGTGCGGAAGCGTTTCTCGAAAGCGACTTTCCAACTTGCGACACGTGCCTGCTGTTGGACGTCTACATGCCGGGTATGACCGGGATAGAACTCTGCCGAAGTTTGGCTGCGTCAGGACGGTGCTTGCCGACCATCCTGATAAGCGGCCGCGACGATCCGCAAACCAGGAAAATGATGCGCGATGCGAACCCGATTGCGAGCTTGCTCAAGCCCTTCGATGAAAAAAGCCTGCTACGGGCGATTCGCAAGGCGGTGCCGGCACGGGCCAATTCGCCGCACTGAACGCTGCGTTGGGAATCGCAATTCTTAGCCGAGAGGAAAGACGCACAATGGAGACGAAGACTTTGAGACTGCTCGCGATGACCTTAACCCTCGCCGTGATGATCGCCATGCCGAGCATCACTCACGCCCAGACCGACAAAGGCGAAGCCGAGATCGCCGAGGAGGCGTTCATCTACGGCTTTCCGATGGTGATGAACTACGCGGTCTTTTACCAATATTTCATCGACAAGTCCTCGCCCTCGTTTAAAGCCCCTCTCAATCAGATCTGGAACGCGCCGAACGTGTTTACATACAAGGACACTGCGATCGTAACGCCCAACAGCGACACGCCCTACTCATTCATTGGCATGGACCTGCGGGCAGAACCGTACGTGATCTGCAATCCCGAGATCGAGAAGTCACGATATTTTTCCGTGCAACTCATCGACATGTACACGTTCAACTACGGGTACATCGGAACCCGCACCACGGGCAACGGAGCGGGCTGCTTCATGATTGCCGGTCCCAACTGGAAAGGCGAAAAGCCCGAAGGCATCACGAAGGTGGTCCGGTGCGAAACCGATTTCTCGATGGCAGGGTTCCGCACCCAGCTCTTCAACCCGGGCGACATCGACAATGTGAGGAAGATTCAAGCCGGCTACCGCGGGTTGACGCTCTCGCAATTTCAGAACAAACCTGCGCCGCCTCTGGCCTCGGGGATCGATTGGCCGAAGATCGACAAGCAAATGGCCGACTCGAATCCGTTCGCCTACCTGAACTTCGTTCTGCAGTTCTGTCCACCGACAGGACCCGCGGAAGTCGAGACTCCGATGCGAGCTGAATTCGCGAAGATTGGAGTCGAAGCGGGCAAGCCGTTCCCGGTCGACACCCTCACTTCGGAGCAGAAGGCGGCGCTCGAAATGGCCATGAAAAGGGGAATCGAAAAGATCAAGGGAAAGGTTTGGGATCTGGGGAAAGATGAGAACGGCTGGCGTGTCTCCCTCAACGGCTTCGGAGACCGACAGAACTATGGGGGCGATTGGACGCTCCGCGCCGCAGCCGCGATGGCGGGAATCTACGGCAACAGTCCTGCGGAGGCAGTGTATCCTCTGCTTGCAGCGGATAGCTTGGGGCAAAAACCCGATTGCAGTAAGAACAGCTACACGCTGACGTTTCCAGCGGGTCAGTTCCCGCCCGCCAATGCATTCTGGTCGGTGACGATGTACGACGCCAAGACGCAACTCCTGATCAAGAATCCGATCGACCGGTACCTTATCAACTCGCCAATGCTGCCGGACCTCAAGAAGAACGCGGATGGTTCGCTCACTATCTATATGCAGAAGGATTCGCCGGGCGCTGACAAAGAGTCGAACTGGCTGCCGGCTCCAGACGGCCCTATCTACGTAGCGATGCGACTCTACTGGCCGAAAGAATCGGCGCTCGACGAATCGTGGAAGCCGCCGGCCGTGGAGCAAACGAAGTGAGTGGGTAGACAAACGTCGGGCATGCGTTCGCAGGGAGCGCTGCCGGAAACCGATTTTTTCACGAATGACGCGAGCAAGGAGGAACATAGGATGATTTCCAAGTTGTCAATGTCTAGATGGTCCATCACTGGCAGGCCCAGGCAATCGGCTCTCTTCGCAACTATCGGCGCGGCGTTTGCGCTCCTGTTGGCGAATACGGCGGGATTGCGCGCGCAGGACACTGGAGCGTCTATGCCTCCGGTGGCGCAGCAAGCTGCCGGGACGCTCACTGGCGATCAGCAGACCGCCGCGAACAGCGCGCTGTGCTCGGCGATTGGAAGTCAGGTGCCGAATCCGGCGTCCGCCGCGCCGTCGGACTTAAGCAGCACGGCCGTAATTTCCGCCGCGGCTTCCACGTTCGCGGGCAGCACGAATCTTCCGCTGCCGAGCGCGACCAGCATGCTGCAAGGGTACGTGGCGCAGCATGCTACCGATATCCTGGCATCGTGCGCCGCCAGCAACGCGGCGAGTGGTGTGACCTCGAAAATTCCGGGGGCGAGTAGTTTGCCGTCGATGCCCTGAGCGCTCTGCTGGACCTTCGGCGCCGCGCAAACCAATCGTCGTTTGGATTGGATTTTCGGCTCGTAACACCGCTAGCGCGTCGTACCGGTGTTCGCTCGTGAATTCTTGATGATCCTTTGGTTTGGCGGCGTCTATTTGTGCGCGACGTTCGCTTTGATGCGGTTCGCGCTTCTTGTTATGGTGCGCAGCGAAGGGATCAGATTCCGTCTGGCTTCCATTCTGCGCACCTCAGCCTCGCTCCCGGACATGCATCCCCTAAAGCGCAGTTTTTATCGATGCAACGACGAGCCACCAGCGCCACCCTCTCGCCCAAGCGTGAACGAGTCCCGCGCGTCGGACGCGAACGGCGAGAGCTGGTACGCTTCGAGTCGCTGGTAGGCGAACTATCGGCGGCGATGGCGCGAGTGTCGGCCGACGCTGTGGACCGCGAAATCGAAACCTGGCTGGGAAAGATTTGCCAGGCTCTGGACCTCGATCGTAGCGGCATATACGAGAGTGATGGGACCGACGAGCCTGTCCGCGCGACGCATACCTGGGGTCGAGCGAATTTCCCGCCTTTCCCCCGTGACTACGATCCGGAAAAGCTTTTAGACGTGACTTGCGACTGGGTTATGGGGGGCAATCCGATTACGTTCTCGCGGCCAAGCGAAATTCCGCGCGAACTCCCGGATGCAAGGCGCTTCGTAGAGCGGTTCGGGCCCAAGGCCTCGGCGGTCATCCCGATGTGGGCCGGTGCCCGGGTCATCGGAGCGGCGAGCTTCGGCAAGTTCCGCTCCGCTCGGACCTGGTCGAAGGAGCTACTCGACCATCTGGCGCTCGCGGTGCGACTTTTTGGAAGCGCTATCGAGCGCAAGCAATCCGTGATCGCAATGCGTGCGGCTCGCGCCGAACTAAGGGTGGCGACGCGCCGCAACCTGATGAGCGAATTGGTTGCCTCACTCTCGCACGAAATCAACCAGCCGCTGGGCGCAATCTTGAGCAATCTGGGTGGTCTCGCGCGTTTGCTGACTCGAGGAAATCCGGAGCCCGCGATGGCCCTGGAGGCAGTCAACAGCGCGATTGAAGATACCAAGCGAACCGCTGAAATCGTTCGCCGGATCCGTTTCATGTTCAAGAAAGACACGGACCACAAGACCGCAATCGACATAGTCGCGCTGGTCGGCGAAGTGGTGAAGCTTACAGCCGGCGAAGCTGCAATCCGCAATGTCTCCGTGCAGGTTCAGGCTTCACCTTCCGTGCGGCGAGTCACCGGCGACGGTATCCAGATTCAGCAGTGCATCCTGAATCTGATCATGAACGCCTTCGACGCGATCGCGGACGCCAAGTCTGGTCCGCGCGGCGGCGTAACAATCGAGGTGGTTCCGGAGAAGATCGGATGGGCCGCGATCAGCGTATCCGACAACGGCGCGGGCATCGACCCTGCCGTCGCGACCCGGCTGTTCGAGCCATTCGTGACCACCAAGAGCGAAGGGATGGGATTGGGGCTTTTGGTCACTCGGTCGATCGTCGAGAGTCACGGCGGCAGGATATGGGCGACGCCGAATCCCGACCGCGGCGCCACGTTCACCTTCACTCTTCCCGTAGCTGAGAGGAAACGAGCCAGCGCGTCGAGACGCAAGGATTGAACGCACCGTTCAGGGTCGGTGGCCCTGCGTTCAACTGGAGTGAAGGTGCAGGATTCCGGCCATCCGCACCAGGTCGGCGATTGAGCCAGCGCCCATCTTGCTCATCACGCTGGCGCGATGCGCTTTCACGGTCCGTTCGGTCGTTCCCAATTCGGCGCCGACCTGCTTGTTCAGCAGACCGGTGGTTATCAGTCCGAAGACTTCGCGCTCGCGAGCGGTAAGAGATCGCTGGAGCTCCTCAAGTTCGGTCCGCTCAAATTGTTCGGCGCGCCGCCTGCGCGAAACATGAGCGCCCCGGGCTATCGAGCTCAAGAGAGCTCGATCGTCGACCGGCTTCTCGAGGAAATCCACAGCGCCTTTCCTCATCGCGTGCATGCCGAGCGACAGATCGCCATGACCGGTGACGAAGACGATCGACGCGTAAGGAACGACGCGGTTGAGTTCCTCCTGAAGCTGCAGCCCGTTCATCCGCGGCAGGTAAATGTCCGCGACCACGCAATCGAAGGCCATGGTATCAACGACCTCGAGAACTTCTTCGGCAGTCGAGTAAGCAGCGACTTCAAAGCTGGCGGTGCGGAGCTGGAAGGCGATCGCCTGCCGCACGCGCTCGTCATCTTCGACTATTGCGACCCTGATAGGTTCGGTCGTTGCAATAGCGTCCCGGAGATCTTCCAGGTGGCTATCTTGAGGTCGATCACGAAACTTTGCGGATGCCGCCATCTTCCCTCCCATGGCGTGTGGCTGCGAGACGTAGCGGAATAGTACAAATCGTTCACTGAATTGAGCAATTGGACTTTGGTCTCATATGAGCCGAATTTGGTTCCCTGCGGAACGCAGCGGGACTCTCGATATATTATGTTTTGTATTTCAGACTCGCGACTGGCGCCGCTATCTTCAGAACCTGGTTTCAAGAGTTGACCGTTGAGCAAGAAGAAAAAGGCCCGCAGCAAGCGAGCAAACCAGGCTGGTAGCGGACAGCCTGCCGCGCGATCGCAACCGTCGCGAGGATTGCCGACGTCGCGTCGTCGGACCAGGCTTTTCGCCTGGCTGATACCAATTCTGCTCGCGACGGTAGTCGCCGGCGGGCTCGTGACGCGATGGATGCATGAATCGGCGTCTCCGCTACTTTCGTTGACGAAGCCCTCGGTGCTCGCCGCGAAATTCGTCGGTGCTGCACAATGCGCGACCTGTCACGAGCAGGAGGGTACTCGGTGGCGCGGTTCGCATCATCAACTGGCGATGCAGCCGGCGGCGGATTCGACGGTCCTGGGAGACTTCGAACACGCGAGCTTCAACAACAACGGCATCACCTCAAGCTTCTTTCGGAGTGGCTCGAAGTTCATGGTGCGAACCGACGGTCCCGACGGTGCCCTTCATGACTACGAAATCAAATATACGTTCGGCGTATTTCCGCTCCAGCAATATCTTATCGCGACGCCCGGCGGACGTTTGCAGGCACTCGGCATCGCATGGGATAGCCGCCCGCGCGAGAGTGGCGGCCAGCGATGGTTCTTTCTATATCCCGGTCAAAAGATCACATACCAGGATTCGCGCCACTGGAATGAAATCGATCAGAACTGGAATTACATGTGTGCCGATTGCCATTCGACCAACTTGCGCAAGAACTACGACCTGCGGACGCGCACCTACACCACCACCTATGCCGAGATTGATGTAGCGTGTGAGGGGTGCCACGGTCCCGGTTCCAATCACGTGACGTGGGCGAAGAAGCAGGGCGACTGGCAGAAACTCGAGGCAACCGAGGGTTTGACGATCGCGCTCGACGAACGCAAAGGCGTCGCATGGCCGATCGATCCGGCAACCGGCAACGCGCGTCGAAGCTCGCCGCGTCAATCAGAGCGGGAGATTCAGATGTGCGCGCGATGCCACGCGCGTCGCGGTCAGATTCACGAAGACTACGTGCATGGCCAGCCGGTTGGCGACGATTATCGCGTCGCGCTGCTCGATGAAGACCATTACTTCTCCGACGGAGAGATCAAGGAGGAAGACTACGAATACGGTTCCTTCATCCAGAGCCGGATGTTCCATGCCGGCGTGACGTGCAGCGATTGCCACGAGCCGCACAGTTCCAAGCTTCGGGTGGAAGGCAATGGTGTCTGTCTGCAATGTCATTCGGCGGATAAGTACGATTCGCCGCAACATCATTTTCATAAAGTCGGATCAATGGGCGCCCGATGTGTCGAGTGTCACATGCCAACGCGGACATACATGGTTGTCGATCCGCGTCGCGATCACAGTATTCGGATTCCGAGGCCCAACTTGTCGATGAAGCTAGGCACTCCCAACGCGTGCACCGATTGCCACACTGACAAGTCCGCCCAGTGGGCGATGGATTCGGTGAACAAATGGTATGCGCATGCGCCTGAGGGTTATCAGCGATTTGCGGAGACTCTGGATGCGGGGTCGGCTGGCGGGCCAGGCGCAAAGCAATCGCTTGAACGATTGATTGCGGACAGTGAGCAGCCGGCTATCGCTCGCGCCACAGCACTCTCGCTGCTTACCGCTTACGCTCCGCCGCCGACCGACGCAGTTGTGCGCAGCGGAACCGTCGACGATTCTGCCCTGGTGAGACGCGCCGCCGCGCACGCAATGACAGACTCCGAGCCAGGTGCCAGCGCAAATTCGTTAGCGCCTCTTCTGAGCGATCCGGTTCGCGCCGTGCGGATTGAAGCGGCTGAAGTGCTGGCAGGGGTGCCCGCGGACAAGTTACCTGCAGATGTTGCCGCTGCTTTCGGTCGAGCCACTGACGAGTACGTCAATGCGCAGGAATTGAACGCAGACCGTCCCGAGGCGCATTTGAATTTGGGATTGCTGTACGCCAGGGAGAATCATCTCGACAGGGCGGAGGCGGAACTCAGAACCGCATTGTCGCTCGACCCGAGTTTTGCACCCGCTGCGGTCAACCTCGCCGACCTCTATCGCGCGCAGAACAGGGACGAAGATGGTGAACGCGTCCTGAAGGATGCTATGAGTCGTTCGCCGAACGACGCGTCGCTCGAGCACGCCCTTGGGCTGTTGATGGTGCGTCAGAAGCGCGGTATGCAAGCGCTCGATCTGCTGGGCGCCGCCGCACGCAACGAGCC
>JBAWCX010000491.1:0-11447 GCA_049590495.1 Binatus sp. (SeqCode) | reverse complement strand
AGTGAGACGGCGCAGCGTGAGATCAAGGATCGCCTGCGCCTGCAACTGCGAGAGGCCGAATTGCTTCATCAGGCCGCCGCGCGCGGTCTCCGCGTCCTTCGACTTGCGGATGAGATTGATCACCGCGTCGAGATTTTTCAGCGCGGTCAGCAGGCCGTCGAGGATGTGGAGGCGCGCCTCGGCTTCCTTCAACTCGAAACGCGTGCGCCGCGTGAGGACAATTTTGCGATGCTCGAGGAACGCGACCAGCATCTGCAGCAGCGTCATCTCCTTGGGCCGGCCCTCGTGGATGCCGAGCAGGATGATGCCGTAGCCTTGCTGCATCTGGGTGAGCTTGTAGAGCTGGTTGAGGACGATGCGCGGTTCGGCGTCGCGCTTCAGCTCGATGACGACGCGCATGCCGTCGCGATCGGACTCGTCGCGGATGTCGCTGATGCCTTCGATGCGCTTGTCGTTGACCAGCTCGGCCATCCGCTCGATCATGCGCGCCTTGTTCACCTGGTAGGGAATCTCGCGAATGATGATCGACGCTCGCGAGCTGCGCTTGTCGGTCTCGATGGCTGCCAGAGCGCGCATGGTGAGCGTGCCGCGGCCAGTGAGATACGCCTGGCGAATCGCCTGGCGGCCGAGCAACTGACCACCGGTGGGAAAATCGGGGCCGGGAATGATGTCGAGGATTTCCTCGTGCGTGATGTCGGGCTTGTCGATCAATGCCTGCAACGCGTCGCAGACCTCGCCGAGATTGTGCGGCGGGATGTTGGTTGCCATCCCGACCGCGATGCCGTCGGAGCCGTTGACGAGCAGATTCGGAAATTGCGCCGGCAGGATGTCAGGCTCCATGTGCGAGCCGTCGAAGTTCGGCACGAAGTCGACGGTGTCCTTGTCGATGTCGGCAAGCATCCGCTCGGCCAGCCGCGTCAACTTGCATTCGGTGTATCGATACGCGGCGGGCGGGTCGCCGTCGACGGAACCGAAATTTCCCTGGCCGTCGATGAGCAGGTAGCGGAGGCTGAACGGCTGCGCCATGCGGACGAGAGAATCGTACACCGCCATGTCGCCGTGCGGATGGTAACGCGCGAGGACTTCGCCCACGACCGCGGCGCACTTGGTGTAGCGGCGGTTCGAGAGCAGGCCGGTGCGGAACATCGCGTACAGGATGCGTCGATGCACGGGCTTGAGGCCGTCGCGAATCTGCGGCAGCGCGCGTCCGATATTCACCGACATCGCGTAGTCCAGGTAGGACTGGCGCATGTCGTCTTCGATATTCAGCAGCGCGGGTTCGTTGCGATGCGGTTCGTTGCCGTTGGTTTCAGCCATTTATTCCGGGGCTCCCGCGAGTTCCGAGCAATCGTGCATTTGAAATTTCGATTAACCGCATTGCCGTTGAAGCGACACCAACTCCTGAATTTTCCGGAGCAGTTTGTCGCGATGGAATTCGCGCCGATGCGGCAACAGATCGTACGCGAACGAATCTTCAGGGTGCGCGATGCCCTCGAGCTCGAGCGACACACCGAGGTTCTGCTCCGCGTCACGCGCGTCACGCTCGCAGACGGCGCAATTCGTCGCCATGATGCGGATTTCTTCGTGCAAAGATTCCCTCGATGACATGCGACGCGTCACGCTCGCGCATCAACGTTGTGCGCGGCTCGTCAGATGTCGAGGTTGCGGACGTTGAGCGCGTTCTCTTCGATAAACTGGCGCCGCGGCTCGACCACGTCGCCCATCAACGTGCCGAAGATTTCCTCGGCATCTTCGCGCGACGAAATCTGCACCCGCAGCATCGCGCGCGTCTCGGGGTTCATCGTGGTCGCCCACAGCTGCCCCGGATTCATCTCACCCAACCCCTTGTAGCGCTGGATGTCGACGCCCTTCTGCCCGGCGGCGAGGACAGCTTCCGCCATCGCCTTGAGAGTGTCGACGGTAGATTCGCCCTCGCCAACTTTCAGCTTGAACGGCGCCTTGATTGCGTCGAGTTCCGGGCCGAGCTTGCGAATCTCGCGCAGCTCTCCGCTATGCAACAGCGTCAAATCGACCACCGTCGGCGGCGTCGCGCCGTTTTGCGAATGGCTGAACACCGCGCGCCAATGCGCCTCGCCATCGGCTTCGAGCTTGTACACGAGGTTGTCGTTCTTCGAGTCCTTGCGAATCGCCTCGGCCATCTGCTTCGCCGCTTTCTCGGATTCGAAGTTCTCGTCGCCGATCGTTTTGTCGGCAGCCAGCTTCGCGATCGACCCGATGATCGAACGCTCCTTCGAGCGACGCTCCAGCGCCTCGAACATCTTTTCGAAGTACAGCGCCTTGCGCACGATGGTCTTCAACGCCGCGCCCTTGAACTCGCGCGCGTCCTTGCCCTTGCCGGCCTCGAACGTCACTGCCTCGGCGCCGAGATCGGTCAAATAGTCTTCGAGCTGCGTCTCGTCCTTGAGATAACGTTCGGTCTTGCCCTTTTTCGCGCGAAACAGCGGCGGCTGCGCGACGTAGAGATGGCCGTTCTCGATAATTTCCATGAACTGGCGAAAAAAGAACGTCAGCAGCAGCGTGCGGATGTGCGAGCCGTCGACGTCCGCGTCGGTCATGATGACGATCGTGTGATAACGCAGCTTGCTGAGGTCCTTGTCGTTGCCGATTCCCATCCCGAGCGCGGTGATGAGGATGCGCAACTCCTGCGACGACAGCATCTTGTCGATGCGCGCGCGCTCGACGTTCAATATTTTTCCGCGCAGCGGCAGGATCGCCTGGGTCTTGCGATCGCGCCCTTCCTTGGCGGTCCCGCCTGCCGATGCGCCCTCGACGAGATACAACTCGCTGAGCGCCGGGTCGCGCTCCTGGCAGTCCGCGAGCTTGCCCGGCAGCGAGCCGGAATCGAGCGCGCCCTTGCGCCGAACGAGTTCCTTAGCCTTGCGGGCGGCTTCGCGCGCGGTGAGGGCTTCCATCGCGCGAGCGACGATCTTCTTCGCGATGCTCGGCTTCTCTTCCAGGAACTCGCCGAGCTTTTCGTTCACCAGCCCAGACACGATTCCTTCGACCTCGGAGTTGCCGAGCTTGGTTTTGGTCTGGCCTTCGAACTGCGGCTCTCCGATCTTGATGCTGACGATTGCGGCGAGGCCCTCGCGCGTGTCGTCGCCCTCCAGCCGCGTGTCTTTGTTTTTGAAGAGACTGTTCTTGGTCGCGTAATTGTTGATCGTGCGCGTCAGCGCCGACTTGAGTCCCGACAGATGCGTCCCGCCCTCGGCGGTATGGATGTTGTTGGCGTAGGTGAAAATCACCTCGTGGATCGCGTCGGTCCATTGCAGCGCTACCTCGACGTCGACGCCATCGCGCACGCCCTTGAAGAAAATCACAGGGTGAAGAGCTTCGTTGCTCTTGCTCAGCGTCGCGACGTACTCCGCAATTCCGCCCTCGTAGTGAAACTCTTCGGCCTTGTTGATGCGCTCGTCGCGCAGCCTGATCCGCAGGCCCGCGTTGAGGTACGCCATCTCGCGCAGGTACCGCGCGATAATTTCGTACTTGAACTTTATTTCCGGAAAAATTTTCGAGTCGGGCGTGAAAGTGGTCTTGGTGCCTTTGCTGTTGGTCTTGCCGCGCTCTTCGACCTTGGTCTTCGGCAGCCCGCGCTCGTAGCGCTGAAAATAAATTTTGCCGTTCTTGTGGACTTCGACTTCGAACTCGTCGCTCAGCGCGTTGACGACCGACGCGCCCACGCCATGCAATCCGCCGGAAACTTTGTAGGCGCTCTTCTCGAACTTGCCGCCGGCGTGAAGCACCGTGTGCACGACTTCCAGGGCCGAGCGCTTTTCGGTCGGATGCATATCGACCGGGATTCCGCGGCCGTTGTCCTCCACCGAAATCCGATCGTCGCTCAGAATTACGACGTTGATCTCGTCGCAGAAACCGGCCAGCGCCTCGTCAACCGAGTTGTCCACGATCTCGTTGACGAGATGATGCAAGCCGCGCTCGGCGGTGTCGCCGATGTACATCCCGGGACGTTTGCGAACCGCTTCGAGTCCTTCGAGGACCTTGATGGACTCGGCGCCATAGCCGTCGGACGATTGTTTATTTGCCATAGAAAAGGACGAGCGATGAACTACCTTTCCGCATCCCCACGGCCACTCAGAATTGTATTTGTCTATGGCATTAAAGTAAAGGAAAATCCAGGCTCGCGATCAAGCAATCAAACAATATTTGAATCCTACGCCTGTGGATAGAAAAGTAACCACTCAGTGGGCATTTTCCGTCTTATGGCCGCTACGCCTCTACGGCGTTTTATCAAAACCAGTCGGTGCTCATAACAGAACAACATTTTGCCGAATTAAGTCCGGCCAGATCCATCACGGAAACTACAGAAATTGCTCTCAATAACAAGCCAAAATTTTCACTCGCAGGCGCGCTGAATTCCGTCGAAGAATTGCCACCACATATCGAGCGAGCGCTCGACTGCGGACCATACTCTCGCGCGCTCGATTTCGCTCATCGGCGTGTGACTGAGAATGTTGTCGCCGACGTCGCTGTGATCGCGATCGGCGATTTCGTGCACGTCGAAAAACGCGACCTGCTCCCGCGAAAGTCCGTAGTACTTTTCGAGCGCGCGCGCGAACGGCGCGAAGTTGCCCGGCACCTGGCCCTCCGCCGCGAGGTTGATCGCGCCGATACCCTCCGCGAACGAGCGGTCCTTGGTCGAGAGCTCAAACCAGTCGATCAGCGCCGCCGTCGAGGGAAACGCCTTGCCATGGATCATATCGTCGCGGCTCAGCCCAAATCCGAGTCCGAGCCGGATGAACAATTCGGGATGGGGTGCGCTGCCGGAAATCTTGCCGGTCTCCTCTTCATACAGGCTCTCCGCGAGCTTCACGCGTTCCTCGGCGTTGGTACATCGCGAATGCAGCGCGCTCAACGCACGCGGGAATTCACGCACCTGCAGAAAGAACTGCGTCGCAAAGTTACACAGTCCAGTCTGCGAGACTTTGCCGTCGGCGATTCGATGCCAAATCGGATGACGTCCGAAAGAGCGCCGCTCTTTGACCATCGCGAAAATCTCGCGCACGAAGCCGTCATTGGCAGGCATGGCTAAACCTCATACTCGCGAATGTACGACGAGCGCGCATGTATTGTGAAGCGAAGCGCGGTGAGGAATTGAAAGCGGGGCTGCGCGCCCCGCGCCCGCGGCAGGGGTGACCCCTGCACCCAGTATCAAGAGAAGATGCGGCCTTACGGCCTGTTAGAACTTTTGTGGGGAAGAAACGTCGAGGGCTGTCCGCTACTGCGGGCACGTGCTCGCTTCGCGTCCTCGCGCCCAAAACTTCCTAACAGGGCGTCAGCCCGCATCTTTCCTTTTTCCGAGTACCGGGTGCAGGGGTCACCCCTGCCGAGGGCGCGGGGCGAGCAGCCCCGCTTTCAATCGACCTGCCGCAGCTCCGCGAGCATCTCCTGCGGGCCGATGTAGCCGACTTTGCGCTGCAACACTTTGCCGGTCGAATCGATCAGCATCATCGTCGGCACGCCCTGGATTTCGAACTTGCTGGTCAGCTCTTCGGTCTTTTTGTCCTGTGCCGTCAGGTTCGCCTTCATCCGGACGAAACGCTTGGCCTCGCTGACTACGGACGGGTCGATGAAGGTCGAATGCTCCATCTCGCGGCATGGGATGCACCAATCGGCGCTGAAATCGATCAGCACGGGCTTGCGCGCTTCGGTCGCAGACGCAAGCAGGTCCAAGTCGAACGGCTCGAAGCGAAGTTTCTCGGGCGCCTGTCGCGGATAGAGCATGAACGCGAGCGCCGCGACCGCGACGACGCCGAGCGCCGACCTCATCACGAGGAACGGACGCCAGCTTCGGCCCTCGCGCGAAATGAAGCCGAGATAAATCCCCACGCCGGCCGCGTAGTACGGCAGGATTCGCGTCATCAGATTGTTCGGTACGACGGGATCGAGAAAGTAGAGCGCGAGTCCGACCAGCACGAAGCCGAAAAGATGCTCGACCCATGCCAACCATTCGCCCGACCGCGGCAGGCGGCGGATATGCCCGGCCGCCATCGCGAGCCCGATGTACGGAACGCCTAGTCCCAGCGCTAGTGTGAAGAACAGCGCGAAGCCGAAAAGCGCGCTGCCGCTCCGCTCCACCATCAGCAGCAAGCCCAGCACGATCGGCCCGATGCACGGTGCGGCGACCACGCCCATCCCGAGGCCCATCAGCAGCGCGCCCGCGTATCCAGGGTGGGCGGCGCCGGCGCGCTGGAGCATCCAATTCGGCGGTTGCAGGACGAACAGACCGAAGCTCGACGCCGCGAGCGTCAGCAGTATGATCGACAGAACAACGAGTACGACAGGATTCTGCAACGCGGCGCCGAACAATCCGCCCGACATGGCGACGGCGACTCCCACTGACGAGAACATCAGCGCGATTCCGAGCACAAAGACGATCGCCAGGTACATCACGCGGCGATGGCCGCCGCCCTGGTTGCCGAAGTACGCGATCGTCACGCCGATGAGAGGGTAGACGCACGGCGTCAGATTCAGCGCGAGGCCGCCGAGAAATACCGCGAGGAAGCCGACCCACCATCCGTGATTGTCAAAGATGTGTGCGATCGCGCTGCCGGAATCGTCGTCGCCGCCGCCGAGGCCGCCGCGAGTCGCGATGCCGCTTCCAATCCCTTCGACTACGCCCGCTGCCGCTCCTGGAGCCGCCAGTGCGACCGTGGTGCTGACGGACGCCGGCCGCAGGCACTCGTTGTTGTTGCATCCCTGGTAGTCGATCGTGACGGTCAGCGCGTCGCCCGGCTTCGGCGCGAAGTCGGCAGCCGCTTTGAGCGGCACCTCGAACTTGATATCGCCGCCGAACACCGAGATTTTGTCGCCGCCGGCCGCCATGTCGAGCGCCATCGTTTCCGCAGGCGGGTACTTGATTGCGCCCGGCGTCACGCTGACCGGACCGCTGATCTCGAGCTTGGTCGGGATGTAATCCTCGCTGAACGGCTTGTCCGAGTTGATATGCCATTCCGTAATAATGGTGGCGGCGACTTTGAGCGTGCTCGATCCGCCCGCCTTTAGCGGAGGATCGATCGTCGCGGAATTGATTTTTACGAGCTCGTTCGCCTTGACGGCGTGCGCCGGCGGCGCCGCAAGGAGAGATACGGCGAAGAAAACGGCGGCTACAATCGTGCCGCGAAAAAAGAATCGGAAATTGCCTGTCATACTCTCACTAATGAGAACTGTGCGAGCGGTGCCGCGGTTCCTGAGCAGTATGCATCTATTTGGCGGCGGCGCTGTGCTTGCCGTTGCTCGAAAGCGGAACCGAGCCCACGATTTCCAATCCATACCCCGGCAGATTGGCCAGCCGCGGCGTCGCGTCCGACATGATTATCATCTTGCGCACACCCACGTCGCGCAGAATCTGCGCGCCGATTCCGTAGTCGCGGAAATCAGCCTCCGGCGTGTTAGCCCGCGTGGTCGCGCGCCGTGCCGGACGCCCGCCGTCGAAATCCGAGGCCAGCGCGTTCGATTCGCGCTTGAGATATAGCAGCACGCCTTCGCCCGCCGCCGAGATTCGTTCCATCGCTGAGCGCAGCAGGTTGCGCGTGTTGCGAAGCGAGTAGCCGAACACGTCGCCCGGCAGGTACTCGCGATGCGCCCGGACGAGGATCGGCTTTTTCGGATCGACCTTGCCCATCACCAGCACCAGGTGCTCGGTGTAGTCCACCAGGTTGCGATAAACGATCGCGCTGAACTCGCCGTACGCGGTCGGCAGCTTCGCCTCCGCGATTCGCTGGACCATCGTCTCGTTGCGCAGCCGATACTCGATAATATCCGCGACCGTGACAATCTTGAGCCCGTGCACTTTGGCGAACTCGACCAGGTCGTCGCGCCGCGCCATCGTGCCGTCTTCTTTCAGAATTTCGCAGATGACTCCCGCCGGCTTGAGTCCCGCCAGCCGCGCGAGGTCGACCGCGCCTTCGGTCTGCCCGGTGCGGACCAGCACGCCGCCGTCGCGCGCGCGCAGCGGATAGACGTAGCCGGGCGTGATGAACTCGGCGCCGCTGGCGTCCTCGCGCACCGCCTGTAGAATCGTCGTCGAGCGATCCTGCGCTGAGATTCCCGACCCCGACGCGCGCCGCGCGGTGATCGCCGTCGTGAACGCGGTCCCGAGCGGCGCCTGGTTGTCGCCAATCATCATGCTGAGCCCGAGCCGATCGATCCGCTCCGCCGACATCGGCAGGCAAATCAGCCCGCGCCCGAACTTGGCCATGAAGTTGACCGCTTCGGGCGTCGCTTTCTCGGCCGCCATGCACAAGTCGCCCTCGTTCTCGCGCTGTTCGTCATCCATCAGGATGATCATGTGGCCGCGGCGCGTTTCTTCGAGCGCTTCCTCGATGGAAATGAACGGCGCGCGCGCTTTCTTGCGGGGACTTATCTCACCAAACATTTCTGGCTCTCGCTAAACTCTTACTCAACTATATACCGCCAGCCAAGCACACTTGAACGCCTGCGCGGGTGCTATTCTGTCATCGTGGCGGCGGAAATTACGACGGCGGTCCTGCTTGCGGCGGGGCGCGGCAAACGTCTGGGCGCGTTGACGGCGGATACGCCGAAACCAATCCTCGATATCGCGGGCTCGCCGCTGATTTCGCACATCGTGGACGTGCTCGCGGGCGCCGGGCTGGCGCATTTTATCGTTGTGACGGGATACCTGTCCGAGCAAATCGAAGGATGGGCGAAAACCTACCAGCGCGAAAATCCTGGAATCAAAATTACCATCGTCAGGCAGCCCGAGTTGAATGGGACCGGCGGCGCGATGCTCGCAGCGAAGGCGCGCCTCGCGGGCCAAGCGCGCTTCGTCTTCGGATGGGGTGACATTCTGATGGACCGCGCGAACTATCCGCGCTTCATCCATCACGCGCGTAACGACGAGTACGATTTGATGCTGGCGGTGAATCGCGTCAAAGATCCGTTTCGCGGCGCGGCCGTTTACGTGGATGCACACATGACGGTCGAACGGCTCGATGAAAAACCGGCGCCCGGAACCGCGAAGACCGAATGGAACAACGCGGGACTGTTCGCAAGCAGCCAGCTGATTTTCGAGTACCTCGCGCGGCTCGAGCCGTCGGCGCGTGGCGAACTCGAGCTGCCTATCGCGATCGCGCAGATGATCGCCGACGGCTGCGTCGTGCGCGCGGTTGATATGCGTGGATTCTGGAGCGACGTCGGCACGCCGGAAGACGTCGAGGCGGCGCGCGCGTGGTTCAAGCCAAAAGGGAAGCGACGATGAAGCTGCCTGACGGATGGGACCCCGACGAGTCGGCGCGCGCCGCAAAGCTCGCCGCGCAAATCCGCGAGCGAGCGGGCGACAACGCGCGAATCTTTGCGGCTCGCGCGCCCGGCCGCGTCAATCTGATCGGCGAGCACACCGACTACAACACCCTGCCCGTGCTGCCAGTCGCGATCGATCGATCGACAATCGTCGTCGCCGCCGTCAATGCGACAGGCGAAATCGAATTGACGAACGCCGACGCCGCGTGGCCCTCGCGCCGCTTCGCAATCGAAAGAAAGATTCCGCCGTACGAAACAGGCGATTGGGCGAACTATGTGAAGGCCGCGATCCAGGGCGTGCTCGATCGCTTCACGGCGCGCGGCAAATGGCGCGGCGCATCGATGGTGGTCGATGGCCGCGTGCCGCCGGCTGCAGGTCTGTCGTCGTCCGCCGCGCTCACGGTTTCGATCGCGATGGCATTCATGGCGGTCAACGAACTCGAACTCGCGCCGCTTGAAACCGCGACGATGGTTGCGCGCAGCGAATGGTACGTGGGGACGCGCGCGGGCGGGATGGATCAGGCGGCATCGATTCTCGGCCGGCGCGACCACGCCTTGTTCATCGAGTTCGACCCGCTGCGAGCGCGCGCGGTGAAGATGCCGCCGAACGCGGCCCTCGTCGTGGCGGACAGCCGGGAAGTCGCCGACAAGTCGGGAAAAGTGCGCGCGGAATACAATCGCCGCGTCGTCGAATGCGGATTGGCAGCGCGAATCCTCGGGCGCGCACTCAAGCTCGACGGCGTGACGATCCTTGGCGACGTGATTCGCGCACTACCCGAATGGAACGCGGCGAACCTCGTCGAGAACCTCGCGACCGCGTCGCCGGCGCGGCTCGGCGCGGATCTGAAAGAGGCGTCGAGCATCCTTGGTGTATCGCAGACGTCGCTCGACGCCGAGTTGCTTGGCCAGGGAGCGACTCGAATCGAGCTCGATTCGAACCGTCCGCTCGAAATTCTGAAACGTGCGCGCCATGTTTTGAGCGAGACGGAGCGCGTGATTCGCGCGGCGGACGTGCTCGAAGCGGGCCGCCTCGATGAAATGGGAACCTTGATGAACGCGTCGCATCAAAGTCTCGCTGATGACTTCGAATGCAGCACGGCGCGGCTCGACGCAATCGTGGAATGTGCGCGGCGCGGCGGCGCGCTCGGCGCGCGGCTTACGGGCGCAGGCTTCGGAGGCTCGATCGTCGCGCTATGCGACGTGGCGAGCGCGAACGCGGTGATCGAATCGATCGATCGCGGATACTACGCGGAGCTGGATCTAGGTGCGCCGGTTCAAGACCTCAGAGCCGTATTGCACGCCAGCGCGGGCGCGAGCGTGATCGATTTGCATTAGCGCTTGACGCGCAGGATGCGCGCCGAGTGCGCTGGAAGCTCGATCGTATCGAATATTTCGATTTTCTCGTCGACGGCGAGATCGAACGCCGCAATTTCTACAGAATCCAATTTAAGATCAGAGGTTTGCACGCGCGTGGCCGAGTCGCCGCGATTCAGAATCATCGCGATCGCACCGTCGGCGGTTTAGTGATCAAGCCGCGGACGTTGCCGGTGGTCATCAAGTCGAGCGCGAGGACGGGTTCGCGCGCCGCGTTGGAATCGATCTCCTCGGCGATTTGCGCGACTGCGCGAAACAATTTTCCCGCTTCGGCATCGAGCAGGCTCATGTCGTCGGAGATTAGGAGCATCCCGCCGCTCGCGACTATCGTTGCGGCCAGCGCCGCTCGCTCGTCGGCGCTGAGGCGGGTCTCGCGCGCCCGCAGCATCAGGCAGTCGGGGTCGTTGAGCCACAAGCGCCGATGCATGAAGCTGCGCGCGATGATCGCGTCGAGCGCATAGACCGTCGACGGGTCGCCCGCTCCGGAAGCGGTCGAGCCCCAGAACGGCGAAACGTCGGGCCCGATGCGCATCCCGTCCACGACGCCGATCGCCGGGCCAATCGGGCAGCCGCATCCGAGGATGAACGCGTCGTCGCCGGCGCCGGCGCGAATCGCCTCGAGGCCGTGGCGCAGGGTCTCGGCGCGCGTGAGATTTGGATCGTGACGCCGTCCGGGCGCGGCGGCGGCGTAGAGAAAATCGAGCTTCAGATAGGAGAAACCGAAGTCGCGAGTGAGCTTCGTGAACAGGTGGCGGAGATGCGCACGAAACGCCGGA
>JBAWCX010000490.1:0-16221 GCA_049590495.1 Binatus sp. (SeqCode) | reverse complement strand
CGTCATCACTGTGCGCATCGCCAAGATATCGCGAACCTATGACAAGATCGTAGCCCTCGCGAATTTTCGAGATCATCTCAGGGATGAATTCGGGGGCACAGTTTCCGTCTGGACTCAGCGTCAGAATGACGTCGCCTATAATATGAGGCAGCGCGTCGAAATAGGCATAGCGGATTCCGCGCCGCCGCTGCATAAATACTTCGTAGCCGTGCTCCTTACACCATTCGACGGTCCCGTCTGTGGAGCCTCCGTCAACGATAATCAATTGGTCATACCATTCCGGCCGGATGGCCGGCAGAATGATCTTGACGCCGTCGATCTCATTCAAAGTCAGAGCCACGATTGAGACTTTCATATTGGTACCCGGCACCATTTCGTCAAATTTCAGGAACTGAGTTTGGACGATCCCGAGATGGTCGCCGGTAGCCGGCTCTTGCCAGCCGCGATATCGGACATGATGTATTGTCGCTCTCGCGCTCCAATATGTCCGGGAATGAATGCCCGTGATGCGTCAAGCGTCAGCTGCTCGAATGCCGCTCCTACGCGTCTCATGAACCAAAACCCATTTTCGGTAGAGACACGCCCCAGTGTTTCCGCCACGGCCAGCGATACGCCGGGGTGCACGTTACCGATCCCGTCAACTTGGACTATGTCAGCGTCGGTCTCGGTAGTGAGTGCTTCTGCGGGGACTTCTCCTACTTGGGCCTCCAAATCGTCTCCGCAAAGGAGCCCTCCTTCCCTCACCAAGTCTTTGGAATTCTCGATGTCGATGACCACGTCGTCGTGATAGTGCGAGCCATCTACGTATACAAGATCGAAACTAGAAGGACGCAGCAGCGTCAGAACATATTTTGATTTTCCACGAATCATAGTGACTTCAACAGAAAATCGTCTGGCCGACACGTCTGCATTGTGAATGAAAAGAGGCAGTATGGTGTTATTTTGTAAGTAGTGGTCCATCCGCTGATAGACCGGTTTGTCGCTCTTTTTGTCTCGATTCGAAATATAAGGGAGCCAGGCGTCAACGCAAAAAACCTGCGATGAAGGGTGAGCGTACCGAGCCAAGGCCTCGCACCAGGTGGCGCAGGACGAACCAGCCCAGCTTCCGATCTCCAAAATTTTCAACGGTCGTTGTAGTCGGCCGATTTCCGCGACGGCAGATGTCATCCACGCTTGGCGAATGACTCGGCCTTGGATGGCGAAGGCATCTTCCGGGAAATGGAAATCCTCTGTTTTCATTTGCTTGACAGGATTCCTTGGCCTCGAAATCAGACGCTATGATGATGCCCGCCATGCCGGGACCTGCTTGCCTCGGGCCGGAATCGTCCATATGATACCTACACATTGTATAACGCACAATATGGTGGTGATGTGGGAGAAGGAAGGCATATGTATTGCTCTGAAGTGCGGCGGCCACATAATCGTTGAGCGTGAAAGAAGACAAGCTCTATTCGCTTGCCGGCAAGCGGGTCTTCATCGCCGGTCACCGGGGCATGGTCGGCTCGGCGCTATGCCGGCGGCTCGGGGGCGAAGCCGTCTTGCAGACGGTAGGCCGCAATCAACTGGACCTACGCTGCCAAACCGCGGTGAACGAATGGTTTGCCACGCATCTGCCCCAAGTCGTGTTCCTTGCGGCGGCCAGGGTCGGCGGCATTGCCGCTAACGCGAGCCTGCCCGCGGAATTCATCTACGACAATCTCGCGATCGAAACCAACGTAATCGAAGCGGCGCGACGGACCGGCGTCGAGAAGTTTCTTTTTCTCAGTTCGGCGTGTGTCTATCCGAGACTCGCGCGTCAGCCGGTGAGTGAGGATGCTTTGCTGACCGGTCCGCTCGAGCCGACTAACGAATGGTACGCCGTTGCGAAGATTGCGGGGCTGAAGCTCTGCCAGGCCTATCGCCGTCAATACGGAATTGATTTCATTTCGGCGACACCCGCCAGCCTTTATGGCGCGGGTGACACTTTCGACGCGCAGTCGAGCCACGTGATCGCGGCTTTGATACTCAAGGTCCACGAGGCCAAGATCGCGGGCAGCTGCGAAGTCACGCTGTGGGGTTCGGGTAAGGCGCTGCGCGAGTTCATGTACGTCGACGACTTCGCCGATGCGGCCATTTTTCTGATGGAGCACTATAGCGACGAGCTTCCGATTAACGTTGGCTCCGGCGAGGAACTTACTATCCTGGAACTTGCGAAGCTGGTCGCGCGAATTGTCGGGTGGAACGGACGCTTCGTGCTGGACACCTCAAAACCTGACGGGATGCCGCGCAAGTGTCTTGATTCCACGCGGCTAAATGCGCTTGGCTGGAAGCAACGTATAGCACTCGCCGACGGCATCTCTCGCACCTATGAGTGGTTCTTGAGTCGAGGTCAGCAGGCGGTCGAAAACGTATCTTTCGCATAGGATTCAGAAATTCATACCGTTAGGGGCGGAGGTAAGCGGGGAGATAAAGATGGATGAGCGCCGAAAGCCACATTAAGGACGAGCGCGTCGAGCGATTGTTCAAGACGCTGCTCCTGATTCGACGGACCGAGGAGCGCATCGCCGCCGTCTATCCAACCGATTGCATCAAGAGCCCGGTACATTTGTCGATAGGTCAGGAAGCCGTCGCGGTAGGAGTATGCGATGTGCTCCAGCCGACCGACATCGCAGCCATGTCTTATCGGGGACATGCGGTTTACATCGCAAAGGGCGGTGACCTGCGACAGATGATCGCGGAGTTGTACGGCAAGGTCACCGGATGCGCGCGCGGCAAAGGCGGCTCGATGCACCTGGTGGGACCGGAAGCGGGGGTGCTGGGAGCGTCGGCAGTGGTGGGGACACAGATTCCGATCGCGACGGGTTGGGCACTGGCAGCGAAGAAGCGAGCTACGGGGCAGGTAGTGGCGTGCTTTTTTGGCGATGGCGCGACCGAGGAAGGATGCATGGCGGAGAGCCTCAATTTCGCGGCGCTGCATCGTTTGCCAATCCTATACATCTGCGAGAATAACGGTTACGCGATTCACGAGCCGCTGTCGAAACGATGGGCTACCACGCGGCTCTGCGAGCGCGTGGCGACCTATGGTATCGCGACGAGTCGAATCGAGAACCAGGACGTCTTTGCGATTCGAGAGGCTGCTCTTAAGGCTGTAAGTAATATCCGCGAGGGAGCCGGCCCGGCGTTTATCGAATGCCTGACCTATCGATGGCGCGAGCATGTGGGACCTCGCGAAGATTACGATTCCGGCTATCGAGGGTTTGACGAGTTGCGCCCCTGGCGAGAGTCCGATCAGGTCGAGCGGCTGGGGCAGATGATCCCGAAGGACGCGATGAATCGCATCTCAGAGGAAGTCGCAGCGCAAATCGACGACGCCTTCAATTTTGCGGAAGCCAGTCCTATCCCCGATCAGAGCGAACTGTTGAGGCATGTCTATGCTTCGCGAGCGTAACGGCTCATCGCGTGTGACCACTTATGTGGAAGCGCTGCGCGAAGCTGTCGAACAAGAGATGGAGCGCGACCCGACTGTCGTGCTGTTCGGTCTCGACGTTGACGATCACAAGGCGATCCAGGGATCGACGCGCGGCTTGCTCGAGCGTTTCGGAGCCGAGCGGGTCTTCACGACGCCGTTGTCCGAGGACTCGATGACCGGCGTGGCGATCGGCGCGGCGATGGCCGGCATGCGTCCGATCCATGTGCACATCCGAATGGACTTTTTGATGCTGGCGATGAATCAGCTCATCAATATCGCGGCCAAGACGCATTACATGTACGGCGGGGCATACAAGGTGCCGATGGTGGTGCGTTGCATCATCGGCAAATCATGGGGTCAGGGCGCGCAGCACTCGCAGGGTCTACATTCGATGTTCATGCACGTGCCGGGGCTCACGGTCGCGGCACCCTCGAATGCGCATGACGCGAAGGGGTGTATGATCGCGGCGATCCGCGACGACAATCCGGTGATTTTCGTCGAGCATCGGCTGCTATACAGCACCGAAGCGAACGTGCCGGAGGAGTCGTTCGTTGCGGAAATCGGGAAAGGGCGGCTGGTGGCGCCCGGCAACGACATCACCCTGGTCGGCATATCCAGCATGGTGATGGAGTGCTTGCGGGCACGCGAGCTGCTCGCGGAGATCGGCATCTCCGCGGCGGTGGTCGATCCGGTTTGGCTGACCCCGCTCGACATGGAGACGATTGACGCGTCGGCCCGGAGTACGGGACGCGTGCTGGTGGTCGACAACGCGTGGACATCGTGCGGGGCAAGTGCCGAGATCGTCGCGCGCCTTGCCGAGAGCGATCGGGCGCCCAAGATGTCTCGGATCGGCTTTGCTCCGACGACCTGTCCGACGACGCCGTGGCTGGAGGAACATTTTTATCCGAATCCGGCCACGATCGCCGCGAAAGCCTCGGCGATGGTCGCGGGCGGCAACTGGATGCCGGACCGGGAACGCGCGCGCATGGTTCATCACATGAGTTTTCGCGGACCGTTCTGAGGTCCGCGCGATCGGCTCGAGTTGCGGGGAGGGGACGGAGCATGTTTTACGAGTTGGCAACGCCTACGTGGGGGCCTGAGGAGCGCGACGCGATCTTGCGGACGATCGGCGCGGGCCGGACCACGATGGGCGAGGAAGTCGCCGCATTCGAGGCCGCCTTTGCCGCCTATAACGGCAAGCGGTTCGCGGTGATGGTCAACTCGGGCTCGTCGGCCAACCTGATCGCGATTGCCAGCCTGTTCTATCGCCGCGAACGTCCGATCCAGCGCGGCGACGAGGTGCTGGTACCCGCGATTTCATGGGCGACCACTTATCATCCGTTGCACCAGCACGGTCTCAAGCTGCGTATTCTCGACGTCGAGCTGGATACCTTGAACATGGACGTGAGCGTGCTCGAGCGGGCGCTCACGCCGCGCACGCGGGCGGTGATGGCGGTGAGTATCCTGGGTAATCCGGCGGCGCTGGACGTGCTGCGATCATTTTGTAAACGCCACCGGCTCTATTTCATCGAGGACAACTGCGAGAGCCTTGATGGCGAGCTCAACGGCCGCAAGACCGGAACCTTCGGCGACATCGGCACCTTCAGTCTTTTTTTCTCTCATCACATCTCGACCGGCGAAGGCGGCGCCGTGCTGACCGACGACGAAGAGGAATACCACCTCTTGAGATCCTTGCGTGCGCACGGCTGGACGCGCGATCTCCCGCCGGGCTCGCCGCTATTCGAGCCGCGCGAGGACGATTGCACCGAATCATACCGCTTCATCCTGCCCGGCTATAACGTGCGTCCGATGGAAATGCAGGGCGCGATTGGCAGAGAGCAACTGAAAAAGCTGCCCGCCTTCACCGCGCAGCGCCGGCGAAACATGGCGCATTTCCTCTAACTGTTCGGATCGGACGAGCGGTTCATCATCCAGCGTGAGAACGGGCGCAGCTCGAGTTTTGCGTTTACGATCGTGCTCAATCCGGCGGCGGGTTGCGACCGCTCGAGAGTGACAGCGGCGTTGAAACGCGCCGACATCGGCTATCGCATGATTACAGGTGGTTGTATTTTGCGCCACGATGTTATCCGCTATTATGATTACACGACCGTTGGCGAGATAAAGAACGCTTTGATCGCGCACGATCACGGCTTCTTTGTCGGCAACGCTCCAATCGACCTCAAACCGCAAATCGAACGTTTGCGGGAGGTGCTCGACCAGGCGTGCCGTTAATGCCGACGATAAGGACAGTGCGACGATGAGTTCTTCGCTTTCGATTCTGGTTACGGGCGGCGCGGGCTATATCGGCTCGATGCTCGTGCCGGAGTTGCTGTCGCGCGGGGACAGGGTCACCGTGCTGGACAATTTTTTATTCCAGCAGGCATCGTTGGGCCACGTCTGCGCCAACCCCAATTTCGATCTGGTGCGCGGTGACATCCGCGATGAGAACCTGATGGGGGCGCTGCTGAGCAGGCATGACGTGGTGATTCCGCTCGCGGCGCTAGTCGGGGCGCCGCTATGCAACCGCGATCCGTTTGCGGCGGAGTCCGTTAACCTGAAGGCGCCACTCGCGATGCTCGGGATGCTGTCGTCCCAGCAGCGCATCCTCATTCCGATTACCAACTCGGGCTATGGGATCGGCGAGCATGGCAAGCTGTGCGTGGAGACAACACCGATGCGTCCGGTGTCGCTTTACGGACGTCACAAGGTCGAGCTGGAAAAAGCGGTGTTGGATCGCGGCAATGCGATCAGCTTTCGACTCGCAACCGTGTTCGGGATGTCGCCCAGAATGCGGCTCGATTTACTCGTCAACGATTTCGTTTACCGCGCGGTGACCGATCGCGCCGTCGTCCTGTTCGAGAGCCATTTCAAGCGGAATTACATCCACGTGCGTGACGTCACCCGGGCATTCCTTCACGGCCTGGATCATTTCGATGAACTGAAAAACGAGCCATACAACGTCGGGCTCTCCGACGCCAATCTGTCAAAGCGGGAACTCTGCGAGCGTATCCAGAAGCAGGTGCCGGAGTTTGTATTCGTCGAGGCGCCGATCGGCAAGGACCCCGATCAGCGCGATTACATCGTGTCCAACGAGAAAATCGAGCGGACCGGTTTTCGCACGCAACACTCGCTCGACGCCGGTATCGCGGAGCTGGTGAAAGGCTGTCGCATGTTGCGCAACGTCGTTTACGGCAATGTCTGAGCGCTGATTTTTTGAGCCAACGGGAAGAACCAAAGATGGAGCAAACAGCGGTCGATCTGGTCCTGATAAATCCGGGCGGCCGCGGACGGATCCCCGATGGAACAGTTTGAGAACAAGATCGCGATCGTCACCGGCGGCGGAATGGGTTTGGGACAGGCCCTTTGCGAGGAGCTGGCCCGTCGAGGCTCCCTCGTCGTTGTTGCGGACATTGACGAAAATGCGGCCAATCAGGTGACTTCCCGTATTACGCAGCGCGGTGGACACGCTCGCGCGGTACGGGTTGACGTTTCAAAGCAAGAAGACGTCGGTCGCCTTATCGAAACGACGGTTTCCGAGTTCGGACACCTCGACTACATGTTCAACAACGCAGCGATCTTTATCGGCGGCGATGCGCGCGACGTCACCTTGGAACAATGGGACCGCGTCCTCGGCGTAAACCTGCACGGCGTCATCTATGGGACGATCAACGCTTATGGTGTGATGGTGAAACAGGGAGATGGACACATCGTCAATATTTCCTCCGCAGCCGGCCTGATTCCGCAGCCGGGCAATGCATCCTACTGCACCTGCAAGCACGGAATAGTCGGGCTCTCCCTCTCGATGCGATTCGAAGGAGCTGACTTAGGCGTGAAGGTGAGCGCCGTTTGTCCGGGTGCCATGAAGACGAGCGTCTATGAGAACCTGGTCGTTCTGAACATGCCGCATGATGAGGTGGTCCGAGCAAGACAGCGATCTCATTTCCCGATCTGCGATGTGAGTGCTGAAGATGCCGCGCGAGAGATCCTACGCGGAGTGTCCCGTAACCAGGCTCTGATCGTCTTTCCTGCGGCAGTTCGATGGATATGGCGGACTTATCGCGCGCTGCCGAGTCTGTTTTATTGGGTCAGCCCTCGCCGGATGAGGGTGTTCCGCAAGCTTCGGATTAACGCATGAGCGATGTGAACGCCGCGGAACGTCAAGCCAAGGCCGGGTCTGGGCGGCAGCGCGATTGGGCAACCGATGCCGCGATGCGCTCTTCGGTTCGTCGAACAAGGAGCAGGTTTTGAACAATCGTTCGACGCGCGCGTTCCCGATAGAAATTTTAGTGCCTATCGTTTCATTTATTATCCCACGCCAACACCATATTGTGCGTCATATCGCGCGTGGGTATCATATAGACGATTCCGGTCGGAGGGAGGCAGGTCCCGCATGACGAGCATCAGTATCGCTTATCCAGATCTCATCTTTAGCTACTGTATTTCAGATTTCCCGGATGAAGGTTTCTGATGCTTATGTGGCGGACCCTCTCATTCGCGTCCGACATGGAAACCCGCACCAGACGTGGATTACGAATGGATGGTCCGCTATGACCGTTTCAATCGTGGCCCTGACCTTGAATGAAATCGATGGCGTCAAGGTCATCCTGCCGGCTATCCGACCGGAATGGTACGACCAACTCGTCGTCGTCGACGGCGGTTCACGCGATGGAACGGTCGAATGGTGTACAGAGCACGGTTACGAGGTTTTTAAACAGCAGCGGCGGGGAATCCGTTACGCTTATTTCGAAGTTCTGCCTCATCTCACTGGGGACATTATCCTCACTCTTAGCCCCGACGGAAACTGTGATCCGAAGTTCATTCCAGAGATGATCGAGAAGGTTCGGGAAGGCTACGACCTGGTCATCGGTTCTCGCTACCTTGGGGACGCGCATAGCGATGACGACGACCTTGTCACGGGTTTTGGCAACTGGCTGTTCACCGGTACCGTTAACCTCTTACATCGTGGTCACTATACGGACGCGATGGTGATCTATCGAGCGTTCCGTCGCTCATTGATTGACGATCTAGACCTCACCGCTGAGAGCACTTACGCCCTACCCGAAAAGCTGTTTTTCACGAAAGTCAGTTGGGAACCCATTATGTCGGTGCGGGCACTTAAGGCACGAAAGCGAATTGCTGAGGTTCCCGCAGGAGAACCAGCTCGCATTGGCGGCGAACGCAAGCTTCAAGTGCTGCGTTGGGGAGCCGTGTTCTACTTCCAGTTCTGGCGCGAGCTTTGGTACTGGCGTCCGAAGGCGGGTAGTTGACCATGCATGAGACGGGGGCGCGCATATGAGATCGGCTCTTGCTGATGTCGACGTTTTGATTCTTGCCGGCGGACTTGGATCGCGCCTTGCCGGAGTTCTGGACAACATCCCGAAGGTGCTGGCGCCGGTCGACGGCCGTCCCTTTCTTGATTACCAGCTCGATTATCTTGCGGGTGAGGGCGTGCGCAGAGTCGTTCTGAGCCTGGGGCATCGCGCGGAGATGGTGCTCGCGCACCTTGCGGAGACTAAATCGCCGGTCCGGGTTGAAACGGTAGTTGAATCGCACCCGCTGGGTACGGCGGGCGCGATCGCCTTCGCGCGCTCCAGACTTGGTAGCGACCCGGTGGTAGTGCTCAACGGCGATACCTGGTTGGACCTTGACCTGGCTGCGATGCTTGCGGAGCATCGTGCGTCGCCAGTTGCGCTCGCGACCCTGGCTTGCGTATCGGTCGACGACACCCGGCGCTACGGCGCAGTCGAGCTTCGCGCGGACGGCAGCGTTGCCCGTTTTATAGAGAAAGGCGATTCCTCCTCGACCGAAGGACTGGTTAACGGCGGTGTCTACCTGCTCTCGGCGCAACTGCTCGATTCTCTTGCGAGCATGTCCGGTTCGTCGCTGGAACACGACGTACTTCCACGTCTGCCCGCTGGAACGCTGCGCTCATACGTGGTCCGCCGGGCCAATTTCCTCGATATCGGAACTCCCGAAAGCTATGCGCAGGCGGCGCTGCATCTGGCGGCTCGAAACAGGAAACCGATGGCGGCGGGAGGGGCATGATAATCACACGCACACCGTTTCGGGTGTCGCTCTTCGGCGGCGGATCGGATTATCCCAACTGGTACCGTGAGTACGGCGGCAGCGTGCTCGGCTTTACGTTTAACCGCTACTGCTACATCAGCGTGCGCCGGCTACCCCCGTTCTTCGATCACAAATTTCGCGTCGTTTACTCCTATATCGAGAACGTCAAGGATGTTCGCGAGATCAAGCATCCCGCGGTACGGGGAGTGCTCATGGATATGGGCATCCATGAGGGTCTGGAAATCCACCATGACGGCGACCTACCTGCGCGATCGGGCCTTGGCTCCTCGTCCGCCTTCACGGTAGGGCTCGTGCATGCTCTCCACGCGCTGGCGGGACGGCTCCGAAGCCAGCGCGAACTAGCCGATGAGGGGATTCGCATCGAGCAGGAGGTGCTCAGGGAGAACGTCGGCACGCAGGACCAGATTTGGGCGGCATACGGGGGCTTCAACCGGATCGACTTTTTCACCGATGGTCATTACGAGGTTATGCCGGTACTTCTGACCCCGGAACGCCTATGCCATCTACAAGACCATTTCATGCTTTTCTTCTCCGGGTTGTCCCGCTACGCGTCGGAGATCGCTGCCGAACAGATCTCCAATCTGCATAGGCACGCGCGCTGCCTACATAGGATGGTGTCGCTCGTCAACGAAGCTGCGGCGAGCCTTGGTGCGCCCGCACGGCCACTAAGCGAGATCGGTGAATTGCTTCATGAAACATGGATGCTGAAGCGCGAACTGGCATCGAACATTTCAAACGAAACCATCGACGACATCTACAAAGCCGCCCGCGAAGCCGGCGCTATAGGCGGTAAGTTGTTGGGCGCTGGCGGAGGGGGCTTCATCCTGTTTTTCGCCGAGCCTGAAAAACAGCCGGCTGTGAGGAAAGCTCTGAGTCGCCTGATTGAGGTCGACTTCAAGATCGAAAGAACCGGCAGCCGACTGGTGGTCTACGAGCCGAACGGCCTGGACCACGTTTAGTAGGGAAGGTAAGACCTAACCACTACTTACCTTACCTCTTCATTTCGCTTTCTTCTCATAGACTTCCATGACATAGGGCTCGTAACCTCTCAAATCGATGTTCTTAGGCAAAAGATCGGCACGAGGCCCGAACTGGCTGACCTTGATATAGTTCGCGACCAACCACTTATATATCGACTGATCGTAGCCTATACCGAATGGAGCGATACCAAATTCGGTCACGCGTCGATTGCATAAGAGCACATACTGAACGTGCGATGAATCAGCGTCGTTGATTAACGTTAGTTCTTGTTGAGGGTCTAGTACCCCAGGCTGCGCCTCATACCATCTGCTGGGCGACTGCATCCCGCTGAAGTAGTAAAGGCTCGCCGAGTCCGGTAGGACCAGAATATCTTTGCCATTGCGAGTATGGTTCTTCATGAAGGAAATAATTTGCGGAAACAGAGTGGCCCGATCGGCTTCAGTGTAGATTGTTCCGAAGTCAGTCTTCATCGGAGTATTTACCACGCTGTGTAGCGGTAATAACCCGAGGACTAGTATCAGCGCTTCAGCGCTCAACATGCGGCCGACGAGCAAACGGCGACGTTGCACGTCCAAAGACAGACCCCCGCGGGCGACCACTCGCGCGACAACAATCGCGAACACAAGAAAAACCGGCGCATTGAAAAACACCGCGTAGCCGCCGCTCCACATTTCCATCATTGCGCGAATACCCACCAGCACCGCGTAGATGCCAAGCGCGGCTTTCGCAAGGTCAGCAGCCTGCCCGCGAGTCTGCCAGACGTTCCAGATAGCCAGAATCATGAAAGCGCATCCGATCAGATAGATGCCCTTCGGGAAGACAATCTGAGCGATGAACCAGGGTAGTCCAGGCCACGCTGAACTTCCAAGCGTAATGATGATGAGGGCCAAAGTTATCTCTGCTCCAACGATCAAGACGAAGTGTCGGAGCCGGCTAAGTCCGAATCTTCTTATTGCGAAGGCATTCGCGTATGAAATTACAAACCACAACGTCAGCGAAACCGCGACTCCAAAGGCGGCGAGACTCCACTCATTCAGCCCGAAGCGAACACCTTGTCTCGCCATCGTATACTGACCCATGGTTCTCATAGTGTAGGTTCCCGGCGTCATCACCCAATTGTCGATAAAGATTGTTTTCGCCGAAATCTTCCAGACCAGAAAGCCATACACCAGGACAGTTGGGGCCAGGCCCGCCGCGCACGTGAAACAATTCCGGGTCAGTTCGCGCCATGAGTGCCGGGCAAAGGAGGAAGCGACCGCCTCAAATCCCAGAACTGCCAGGCACGCAAGGCCGAATTCCTGCTTGGTCAGCAGTGCGAGACTTGTGCAGAGCGCGGCGAAAAGGAGCCATCGAAGTCGACCGGTGATCGCATGCTTGATTGTGAAAAAGAGACAGGCAAGCCCGAAAAACGCGGCCATCGAAGCCGTATAGCTGTAAGGAAATACAAAACTGAATATCGAGGGAGGAAAGGACTCGGCGAGAAAGAATATCGCGGGCGCCATCGCCGCTGGAAGTACCAATTCAAAGTTGCGGCCAATCTCGAAGAGAAGCAGGGCCGAGGAGATAACCAGAATCATTCCAATGACCCATAATACGTTGAGATTGATTCCAAATAGTTCAAACGCCAGAGCCTGAAGATAGGGAGTGAGCGGACCGTACTGATACCAGATATCGCGATACAGGAGTTTTCCCCTCAGGAGATCGACGGGGACATACATTTCGCGGCCCGAGTCGATTTGAAGGTCGCCCCAATGACCCCACGTATACCAGGCATACACGATCGCCATGGCTACGACTACGCCGCGCGCGATCCATACCGCGGCGCGGTCAGCTCTTGAGTCGGACAATTCCTCCGTCGTGATTCGATCGATTTGTGTGCGAGGGGGAGGCTCTTGTATTCGATCGGGGGCGGGCTCTCGATCTTCTGCAGCGTCGGACGAATTACTTGATCCCGCGGCGGACGGCCGAGTCACTCGTCGTTCCTTTCCCGTACCGCGCGGCGGGCGAAGCCTTTGGCGCGGCGCTTCTTGATCCTGGTCGCCTCCGTCTGCCGAGTCTCCGCGAAATCTATCATTGCCTGCTGGCAGGCTGGGGCCGCGTCCGCGGCGGCGGTCCTCACATAGGTGCCATCGGACATCATTTCCCACTGGCATCGATTGGCCCGCAGCTGGATATCGAGCACGGTGCGCAACTCCTTGCGCAGTTGAGGATCCTCGACGGGCGCGACCACTTCGACGCGGCTCTCGAGATTGCGCTTCATGCAATCCGCCGAGCCGATGAAAAACTCCTCTGCGCCGCCGTTGCGGAAATAATAGATGCGGCCGTGCTCGAGGAATCGGCCGACGATGCTCACGACTCGCACGTTTTCCGACAGCCCCGGAATTCCCGGCCGCAGCCGGCATGTGTCGCGCACGATCAAATCGATCTTCACGCCCGCCTGCGAGGCGCGATAGAGAGCGCGCGTGATGTCCACGTCCTCGAGCGCGTTCATCTTGAACTGAATCAGGCCCGGCGACGCGGCCGAACTGACCTTGATTTCGCGTTCGATTCGCGTCAACAGCGCGCGCTTCAGCACGGTCGGCGCGGGCAGAATTTTGCGATAAGGACGGTTCGGCATATAGCCAGTCGTCAGGTAGTTGAACAACTCAGTCAGGTCTTCGCCGATAGTGTCGTCGCAAGTCAGCAGTCCGTAGTCGGCATAAAATCGCGCCGTCACGGGATGATAGTTGCCGGTGCCGATGTGCGCGTAGCGGCGCAGACCGTTGTAGTCCTGGCGAACTACCAGGATCACCTTGCTGTGAGTTTTCAGCCCCACGACGCCGTAGGTTACGTGGATTCCGAATTCCTCGAGCCGCGTCGCAAACTGGATATTTGCGGCTTCGTCGAAGCGCGCCTTCAACTCGACGACCACTGCGACCTGCTTGCCGTTGCGCGCCGCGTCGCACAGGTAGCCGATGATCTTCGAGTCGGGCGAAGTCCGGTACAGCGTCATCTTGATGGCGCGGACCTTCGGGTCGTCAGCGGCTTCGCGCAAAAACCGCTCCACCGAAGTCGAGAACGACTCGTACGGATGCAGCAGCAGGAGCGACCCGGCATCGCGAATGACGTGGAAGATGCTGCGTCCGACGGTGAGGCGTGGATGATCGACGGGATGATGCGGCGGATCGTGCAGCGCGGGCTCGTCGATCGCCGCAAGCTCGGCCAGGTCGCGCATCGAAAGCATCCCGTCGACTTCGAACACGTCGGCGCGTTCGTCCAGTCCAAGTTCAGCCGCCAGCATCCCGCGATGAACCGGATTGATTCCGGCCAGCACTTCGAGCCGCACGATTGGCGCGAAACGGCGGTCGCGCAGCTCGGATTCGATCAGCGCCAGCAAGTCGTCAGCGTTGTCCTCGTCGCGCTCGGTGTTGGCGTTGCGCGTCACGCGGAAAAGCTCGTACGAGTCTATCAGCATCGAGGGAAACAGCAGATCGAGATTGTTCGCGACGACGTCCTCGAGCCGCACAAAATCATTTTGTTTGCCGACCCGGATAAAGCGCGGGATGCCGAACCCGATTGGCACCTTCACCCGCGCCATCAGCGGGTCGGAATCGTTCTGGTAGCGCGCCGTGACCAGCAGGTTGAGCGACAGGTTCGAGACGAACGGGAACGGATGGGCCGGGTCCATCGCCTGGGGCGTCACCAGCGGGAAAATGTTCTTGTAGTAGTACTCGCGAACCGACTTGCACTCGTCATCCGACAGGCTGGCGTAGAGCCGCACGCGAATGCCGTGGTTCTCGAGCTGGCGGAGAATCTGCGGACCGACCTCGCGTTGACGCTGCTCGAGCTCGCGCACCACCGCGTAGCATTCCGTGATCTGTTGCTGCGGCGTGCGCCCGTCAACGGTCAGCTCATGCATCCCGGCGACGACCTGTTGTTTCAGGCCGCCGATCCGCTTCATGAAAAACTCGTCGAGGTTGGACGCGGTAATCGCGAGGAACTTGAGCCGCTCGAGCAGCGGATTTCGCTCGTCTTCCGCTTCATGCAGAACGCGCCGATTGAAGGCGAGCCAGGTGAGCTCACGATTGAGAAACAGGTCGGGCGAGGTAAGGTCCTTGTCGATTCGCGGCGGCGGCGTCTTGTCGGCCGCAATAGCCGGCGCATCGCCAATCGTTGCTACGACCGGCGGATCGATCGCGACTCCATTTTGAGGCGCCGCCACATCCGCGACAGGTGTCGCGGCAACGATTCCGTGACTATCCGGTTGATTGCCCATCTGATCGTCGAACTCCATCCTGCCTCCATCCCGCCCCCACGCATTCTAGCCGCCCGCGCGGTCCATTGCCTATCCCGTCCCTACAATCCCCAATACACTAGTATTTCCGCCATGTTATAAGATGTCGATTTGTTCTCGACGTGTCGATTGTGCGATTCTGCTGACCGGTGATCGTCGCGGTGCTACCATGAAGAATTATTTGTACGACGTCGCGACGCGGCTCGTCGCGTTCGACACAGTCAGCGCAAAAAGCGACCGCGAAGCGATAGCATACCTCGCCGGCGAGCTTGCTCCCTTGGGATTCAAGACCGCTTTACAGCCGGTCGAGCTGTTCGGCGTCGCGCAGGCTAACCTGGTCGCGTGGGTTGGACCGCCTCGCGCCGACGGCCTGATCATTTCGGGGCACGTCGACACCGTCCCCTTCGACGGACAACCCGGATGGGAGCGCGAGCCGCTCAAGTTCGAGCCGGCGGGCGAGAGAATCTACGGCCGCGGCACCACCGACATGAAGGGGTTCATCGCGCAATGCCTCGACGCGGCGCGCAGCCTCGATTCGGCCCGGCTCGAACGCCCGCTGGTATTCGTTTTCACCGCGAGCGAGGAAGTCGGCTGCCTCGGCGCTAAAAGCGTCGCGCCCGCACTCAAACAAATCCTTGGTGAAACGCCGGTCCCGCGACTGGCGTGGATCGGCGAGCCGACCTCGTGGGGAGTGTCTCACGCCCACAAGAGCATCGTCTCGTTCGTCGTAACCGTTCGGGGAATCGGCGGTCATAGCGGCGCGCCGGCCAGGGGCGTCAACGCGATCGCGGTGATGGCCCGCGTGATCGACACGATCGGACGATTTCAGCAGGAGCTCGGGGCGCGCCGCCCGGCTGAATACGTGGAGATTTTTCCCGACGCGCCACACGACGTGCTGAATTTCGGAACGGTGCACGGCGGAATCGCGGGCAACATGATAGCCGAGGAATGCAAGCTGCGCGTCAGCTATCGCACGCTGCCCGACGCCGATCCGCTGGAGGTCTACCGCGAAATCGAGCGACGACTCGCCGCGCTCGACGGCCACGACTACGCAGGCCGCGAACATCGCGCGAAAATTGAAGTCGGAGTCTCGAACGTCGTGCCGCCGCTGGACTCGCCGCGCGGGACGGCTCTTGAAGCCGCGCTGTTCGAGGTCACTGGCGCGAACACTTCCGGCGGCGCGCTGTATGCCACCGACGGCGGATGGTTCACCGGCTCGGGCATCACATCGCTCATCTGCGGCCCCGGCGATCTCGAGCAGGCGCATCAGCCCAACGAGCACGTCCGCCGCGACGCCTTCGAACGCGGCCCCGCAATGATTCACAAAGTCCTCGACCGCCTGTGCTGCGCCTCGTCATCCTGACAAAGCAAGCAACTCCGAGATATTCAGGTCCCCCTTCCCGCGCGGGAAGGGGTTAGGGGTTAGGTTCCG
>JBAWCX010000489.1:0-2488 GCA_049590495.1 Binatus sp. (SeqCode) | reverse complement strand
TTACAATATCGATTTCGGCGGAATCATACAGGCCGACGGCCGCTTCTTCACCAGCGGCGCGGACAAGGATGTCGGCAGTACATTCTTCCTGAATCGAGTGCGCCCGATTATCACCGGCTCAGTTGGGAAGTACTACAACTTCAACATCACGCCTGACTTCGGCCAGGGCAAGGTCACGCTGCAAGACGCCTACCTGAATATCACCTATTGGGATTATGCAAGCCTGAGGGCCGGGAAGTTCAAAGCGCCGCTGGATCTCGAGCGCTTGCAGACGGACCGCGACCTCGAATTCAGCGAGCGCTCGGAGATCCAGAATCTGGTCCCGAACCGCGACACCGGTTTCAGCCTGCACGGCAGACTTCTCGACGGCCGCGTCTACTACGACGCCGCGCTAATGAATGGAGTACCTGACAACACCGCCGCGGATACTACCGACCTCGACAACAATGACGGCAAGGATTTCGTCGGCCGCATCTTCGCGACGCCCTTCGAACTCAGCGAGAACAAGTGGCTCCAAGGGCTGGGTTTCGGCTTCGGCGGTTCTTATGGCGATGAACGCGGCGCCACGACCTCGACCTACAAGACCTATGGCATGAGTACCTGGTTCCAGTACAACAAGGGCGTGACCGCGTCGGGGTTACGTGCGCGAATCGAACCGCAACTCTACTACTACTGGCGCAGCTTCGGATTGATGGCCGAATACGCGCAGGACGAGCACTCGCTGAACCTGTTCACCACTACCGGGAAGGCGCCGTTTACAAAGCTCATCAACCGCACCGATACCTTCACCGACACCGGCTATTTCGCCCAGGCTTCCTACCTGCTGACCGGTGAAGATGCGTCGTACGGTTGGGTTAAGCCGCATCATCCGTTCGATCCGCGCAACGGATGGTGGGGCGGATGGGAGTTGGCGGCCAGGATCAGCAACGTCGCCGCGCAAACGCGCCAGTTCCAACTCGGTTTCGCCAATCCGAGCGTCTCCGCCGAAACTGCGACCGAGTTTGCGCTGGGCGTCAACTGGTACCTGAACTCGAACATCAAGTGGCAGTGGGACTATGCGAACACGTTCTTCGACGGAGGAGCCGGCACGACCGCCGCTCCCAAGGACCGGCCGAACGAAAGCGTCATCGAGTCGCAATTGCAGATCTCGTTCTGAGGTGGGAATGTCTGGCCGCAAATTGAAATTGACGCACGCGCTCGCCGCCATCGCGTTGGCGACGAGCGTCGCTTTTGCCGTTGGCGCTGCTCGCGCTGCTCAGATCACACTGCTCAACGTATCGTACGATCCGACCCGCGAACTTTACGAAGCTGTCAACGCGCAATTCGCGAAAGACTGGAAAGCGAAAACGGGTGACGACGTAGCGATCGAACAGTCGCACGGCGGCTCGGGCAAGCAGGCGCGCGCGGTTATCGACGGCCTCGAGGCCGACGTGGTGACACTCGGACTCGCAGGCGATATCGATGCGATCGCGGAGAAGGCGGGCCTGCTCCCGTCGGACTGGCAATCGCGCCTGCCCGACAACAGCTGCCCCTACACTTCGACCATCGTGCTGCTGGTGCGCAAAGGGAATCCGAAGCAGATCCATGATTGGGATAACCTGGTGAAGCCGGGTATCTCGGTAATCACGCCGAACCCGAAGACCTCGGGTGGCGCGCGATGGAATTTCCTGGCGGCATGGGGCTACGCGCTCAAACGCAACGGTGGCGACGAGGCCAAGGCGTCGGCGTTCGTCGCTGCGCTCTACAAGAACGTGCCGGTGCTCGATTCCGGCGCGCGCGGCTCGACGACTACATTTGTCGAGCGCGAGATCGGCGACGTGCTGATCGCGTGGGAGAACGAGGCGCGCATGGCGATCAAGCAATTCGGCGCCAACAAGTTCGAAGTAGTGTATCCGTCGGTGAGTATCCTGGCCGAACCTCCGGTCGCGTGGGTGGACAAGGTCGACGGCCGTCACGGCACTGCCGCAATCTCGAAGGCCTACCTGGAATTTTTGTACACGCCTGCGGGGCAAGAAATAATCGCGCAGAATTTCTTCCGTCCGCAAGACAAGGCGGTCGCCGCGAAGTATGCGAGCCAATTTCCGAGCTTGCCGCTGCTCACGATCGATTCGGACTTTGGCGGATGGAAAAAGGCACAGCCGAAGTTCTTCGGCGACGGCGGCGTGTTCGACAAGATCTATCAGCCGGGAAGTTAGCAACATCACGCGATGGAATCGAAAACGAAACGAACCAACGTGCTGCCGGGATTCGGCCTGACGCTGGGCTTTACGCTCGCGTACCTCGGAATCGTCGTGCTGATTCCGATCTCGACGATCTTCTTCAAGACCTTCACGCTGACCTGGCCTCAGTTCTGGGCCGCCGTCGCAAGTCCGCGGACCGTCGCGGCCTACCGGCTGAGCTTCGGCGCGTCGATCGCGGGCGCGTCGATCAACTCGGTGTTCGGATTCATCGTGGCGTGGAGCCTGGTCCGCTATGAATTTCCCGGCAA
>JBAWCX010000488.1:0-1899 GCA_049590495.1 Binatus sp. (SeqCode) | reverse complement strand
GTTGGAAGAAGTAGGCGCGTTCTGGGACGCCACACTGATCGCATTCAGGCGTTACGTGGAGGAAAACCGATGACGATTCGAAAAGCGATTCGAGTGGAGCGCTCGCCAGAAGTCGTGTTCCGGGTCTTCACCGAGGAAATCGGCAAATGGTGGCCGCTGAAAGAGGGATTCTCGTTCGGCGGAGAAAAAGCCAAGGACATTTTCATCGAAGGGCGCGTCGGCGGCAGGTTCTTCGAGCGATTTACCGACGGCACCGAATTCGAAGTCGGCCGCATCACCGCCTTCCGGCCGCCGCACGTCGTCGCCTTCACCTGGAAGGCTCCCGACTGGGAGGCGGAGACCCAGGTCGAAGTTAAATTCGCCGCCGACGGGACCGGCACTCGCGTCGAAGTCGAGCATCGCGGATGGGAAGCGGGCCCTAACATGCAGAAGCAGGGCCAGGGCTACAGCGATGGCTGGGGGATCATCCTGGTGCGATTCACCGCGCTGGCGGATGCCGCCTGACAACTAGAACTCGATCTCAAGACGGGGAAGCCCCACTATGAAACCTTGGATGTGGTTGAGAGTAGGTGCGGTCCTTCAGGCTATCGGCACCGTGCTTCATACGATAGCGACTTCGGACCCGCCGAGCCGCCGCCCTGGGGGAGAATCTGTGTTCGGCGCGATGCAGTCCTTTCACTTCCAGATCATGGGAGTGAGTCGCAGTCATTGGGATTTCTATCGAGGCTATGAGTTGTCTATAACCGTGGCCTTTGCGCTCTTAGCCGTGCCGATCTGGCAGCTAGGCGACCTCAGTAGGACGGAGCCTAAGCAAGCGGTGCCGTTGGTAGTTACTATCCTGGTGGCTGAGATTTTGTTGAGTGCGATTGGCTGGGAATATTTCTTTGCGGGCCCTGGCGGGATGTCTATTCTGATAGCTGCTTGCCTGGCAATGGCTATAGTTATGATTAGGAGAAACGATCAGCCGGCGTTCGCGACTAGGCGAGCAGCGAAAGCTGGCTGACTAACTCGATCTGGATTCCGTCTCCCGTGACGGATCGCAGAACCCTCACCTACCGGACCCGATGCGGCCGGCCGTCTCTCCCTTGAAGCTCCACCTCACCGGCGCCGGAGGCGCGACCTCTCCCACAACATTCGCCGGCATCTTAGTACTGGGCGCAGGGGTCACCTCTGCAATTCTTTCACGGTTTGGGAGCGTGGTCCTTGCAGTTGCTTCGAGATTCTGGGGCATGTCTTTTGCTTCTTTAGTATCGTCCGAAAACGCTTGGGGCGCGTGGCGCCGATTGCGTTGTCGCAGGCTTGCAGTCGCGAGTCTGATCGCCGCTCCCACGCACCTCGCAATCGAGGATTTCCCCGAGGACAGCGACATGAACACACCACAAAACCGTAGGGGCACCGGAACGTTTCTTATTGCGGCGCTGGTCGTCGCTGCGCTGGGCGGTTGCGGTACATCGCGGGAGCAACCGCCGACGGCGAACACGAACGCAAATGGTGCAGCCGCTCCCGCTGCGGCGCAGCCGAACGCCGAGGCTCAGGCCAAACCGGCAGCGACGCGAGCCACGCCGTCGGCCGAGGTGTCGAGTAAGAGGACGACTGCGGCGATCCTGGCGCAGATTCATCAGGCAAATCTGAAGGAGATCGCGATCGGCAAGATAGCGCAAGAAAAAGCCTCGACCAGCGAGGTTCGAGCCTATGCCGATCAACTGGTCCAGGATCATACGAATGCGGATCAGATGGTAGTTGCGATGGCTCAAAAGACCGGCGCGCGTTTGCACGATTCAGCAGCGCGGCGACACGAAGGCGCGCCTGGGAAGTTGGTGGATCAGAAACTGAGCGCCGCGAGCGGTACAGGATTCGATCGGCTTTTTCTGCGGCAGAGCAGCTCCGATCACGAAAGGC
>JBAWCX010000487.1:0-6148 GCA_049590495.1 Binatus sp. (SeqCode) | reverse complement strand
AGTTCCTCGAAAGGGCGAGGGGGAAAATCCCCCTCGCGCTCCTCCTGCCGGAACTCAAACCAACCCCGGCCAGACTGATGCATTTTTACTCCGGCCTGTTGATGTACTTTTGCTCCGGCGTTGACAGAGATGGCTTCGGCTTCCATAGTCTTCTTGGGCATAGGTCTGAACTTGATCTCTGCCAAGCTGATTCCGAGCTCCGCAAGAGTTGTGTAGCGTACCGGATTTCTCCAGTCCTTCCAGACGTCTGCTTTCTCGATAATGGCGTATTCGTCAAAAGTCAGCATCCAACGACCCACCTTCTCAGTCGAGGGTACCACCGGCGAGATGCGTCCGATCATGAATGCTGCGCGGCGTAGTTCCTTTCCACCCCAGTCTGCGGCTGGGTTCCTGCAGAGGACAGCGTAGCGACATTTTTTAGCATTGTCGGGATTAAGTGCCCATGACTGAGTGCCGCCAACATCAAGACAGGCCTGCACTGACTTGGTCGTGAATAGTGCGACCACATCGTTTTCCATCGTTCCCGCTCCGTTATCCGGTGCGGTAAGTGAGATCCCAACACCGCGGAAAGAAAATACTGATCATTGATATGGGCTTGGAAGACGAGGTTGTTCCCTAGAGCACACGGCTTCAAATTTTTGTCTAACGATTCGCGTTGGTCTTAGCCAAGCGCAAGCTTGATCGCGCGCTACCGAAAATTTATCCCAGGCTGTGGCCGAATCACGCGTATGGTCGTTCTTCCAGCGCGCGTAGTACCTTGTTTTGAAAATTCTGGGGCGGACCAGGCCGGACTAGTCTGGAACGAGCCGGGATGAACCGGGAAACTAGACGTGATGGGCCCCACTACGTCCACCCATACCAAATCTCCAGCTTTACACCCGCGTTCGGAGTTTCTGGTAGGGACAGCGGCCTATTCCCCCACAGTCGTAATAGCCAGAGAAGCCGACCGCGGAGACGCCATCCGAGAACTATCGAAATAGCGGGAGTCGGCCAAACGAAAGAGTGACTTCACACAAACAGTAGGAGAAAAGAGCCGAGGGTATCTGAGAAATCTCTTAGCAGCGCTTGACCACCAGTAATGATTTTGAAACGATTGGCCAGAGTAGTATCAATGCTAAGGATTGAGAGAACTATACGATCGTTGCGAAACAAAGCAATCACTCCGAGGACGAGACTTACGTTTGCGGGAGAAATCATGGCTAATGGAAACAAGTTCGGCTTGCCGAGCGTGATGACAGTCAAGGAATTGTCCGAGTATCTGCGAGTGCATCCATCGACAGTCTACAAGCTGCTTCGTCGCGGAGAATTGCCTGCCTTTCGGATCGGCACCGATTGGCGCTTCAACGCCGAGGTGATCGACCGTTGGTGCCTGGAACGTAACACGAGGGGTCCAGACGGCGGCACTTCCAGCCAGAACTGAGCTCGCTTCCTTCGTGTTGGATTTGGCGGCACGCCGGATGCGACCACGGAGAAGTCTATATCGCTTTATGTTTACGCGCTTCAACCGAGGTGCCCGTAGACTATTAGAACACCAGACTTGCGCGAGGAACCCTTTCTTCTTGCGCCCTGGCATGCGACTCGAATCGGTCAAGGCCTCTTAGAACTCTAGCCTTTCCCTTTGCCTTCGGAGTTTTGAGTAGGCGCACCATAGCGATCGCCGATTGTCTAAGCTAGCGTTTGATCAAACCTCTGGAACGCAGAATGGTCCTCAAGCTTGGGGTGCGTTGGCAGGCGTTATTTAGGCTGTGCAACCCGGGCGGCAGTCACGGGCAGCCAAGGGGCTGATTCGGTGGTCTTCAATTCCATTTTCGGCTGGTTCTCTGATGATCTCGCGATCGATTTGGGCACCGCCAACACCCTGATTTACGTCAAGGGCGAGGGGATCGTTTGCAACGAGCCTTCCGTGGTCGCGATGCAAAAAAACTCGAGCGGCTCGCGGCGAGTATTGGCGATCTGTTCGGAGGCGAAAAAGATGCTCGGCCGCACGCCCGGCTCGATCGTCGCGATTCGGCCGCTTAGGGACGGCGTGATCGCCGACTTCGAAATCACTGAGAACATGCTCCGCTACTTCATCCGGAAGATTCACCCGGGCAAGACCCTTGTGCGTCCGCGCCCGCGAATCGTCATCGGCGTGCCAGGCGGGATCACCGCGGTCGAAAAGCGCGCGGTACGCGAGTCGGCGGAGTCGGCGGGCGCGCGCGAAGTCTATCTGATCGAGGAGCCGATGGCGGCGGCGATTGGCGCGGGCCTTCCGATCACCGAGCCGACTGGCAACATGATCGTCGATATCGGCGGCGGCACCACCGAAGTTGCGGTGATCTCGCTCGCGGGCGTGGTCTTCACGCGCTCGGTGCGCGTCGGGGGCGACAAAATGGATAAAGCGATCATCCATCACATCCAGCGCAAGTACAACTTGCTGATCGGCGAGCGCACCGCTGAATTGATCAAGATCACGATCGGTTCGGCATACCCCGGTAAGGAAATCCAGACCATGGAGATCAGGGGACGCGACCTGGTCGCCGGAGCGCCGAAGACAATCGAAATCACCGACGAGGAAATTCGCGAGGCGCTGATGGGATCGCTGCGCCAAGTGGTCGAGTCCGTGCGAATCGCGCTCGAGCGCACTCCCCCGGAGCTTGCCTCGGACATCATGGACAAGGGAATAGTGCTGGCCGGCGGTGGCGCGCTGCTGCGCAACCTCGACGTTTTGCTCCGCGAAGAAACGGGGCTGCCGGTCACGCTGGCGGACGATCCGCTGACGGCGGTCGTGATGGGTGCGGCGAAGGTGCTGGACGACCTGTCGCTCCTGCGCGACGTGACTGTTAACTGATTTTTCGGCAGCGATTGGATGAAGTATCGACGAGTGGATTGGCGACCTATAGGACGTCCCAGTTTATCCCGTTTGGTTCCGCCTCATCCCGCCAATATTGCACTAGTACGTGCTCCCGGATTCTTCGCTAGTTCGGACGTTTCTTTCCAAAGTTTATACCACTTCTGAAATGCGAAGGGCCGAGCTTATTTCGAGCCCAGCCCCTGACATCGACTAGAGTAAGTCTACTTCTTGACCTTCTTGACTTTCGCTTTCTTGGTCGTTGCTGCCGAACCATAACGCTTGCTGAAACATTTGCGGCATCGGCGATCCCGACGCTTGATGAAGCTGGGAGCCAAGTCGTCGCTCCCGCAATAGCGGCACACAAGTTTCTCCGAAGTGGAGCTTCTGACTGCTTTCACCTGGGGAGGTTTTGTCTTGGTCTTTACTCCAGTAGCTTTCTTGCCGATCTTTTTGGCCGCAGCCCGCGCCGCACTCCGCTGAGCACTCTTAGGCGGAGTCTGGGAGGTCTTATCCAGGACCTCGGCCTCGCTTCCGTTGGTGAATTTCGACGCATTCATTTTCCATGTTTCTCCTAAGCCATATCGGCTCGGTCCGCATGTTTGCTCTGTCCGCGAACTGAAGCGAGTGATTTCAACGACTTTGTTCGTCGATTCTCATGAGAGAAAGGCGGGCAGGCGGGCGCAAACAGAAGGGCCCTCAACGATAAGAGCGATTGGAAGGCGAACGAAGAGGATCAGAGAGCCGGGAGCTCTCGACAATCGAACTCTTGAGAATAGAGTTGAATTCCGGGACAGCTAGGACTTCTTTCTCTTGCGCTCGGCCCAGCGCTTTTTCATCGCAAGCGATAGGCGCCTTCTACCCTCAGGAGTCATTCCGCCGCGACGCCGACCCGTCGCTCCTGTGCGCTTCACACCCTTCTTCGGGCCACGCTTTGAGGACGATTCGAGGAGTGCTTCTATCGCCCTGGTGATCCGATCTTTTTCTGCCGTGAGATCTGACACGATTTTCTGAAAGTCCAAGGAGCACTCCTTTTTCGTTTTAAGCGTTGATCGCGCTAACCGTCCCAAGGCTCGCGTGAGTCGCGAAGTAGTTCGCCGGATACATAGTGTCAGCGGCACATTAGGATCGCAATCTAGGCGAGAACAAGGCTTATGGTGTCTCGCTTGGAATGTAGCTATCCGAGCCCCTCCAATCTTCAGTGCTTTGTGTAAATAAGGGCGACATTCAGAGGTGTCGTCGCCATATTGCTTAGGTTTCCGCTCGTCAATGGTCGCTTTTGGCGATGGCGCTTCTATTGGTTCGCGACTGGACTGTTCGCCGACACAGAGGCTGACCGCCCGAGCCTCCCTGGGACGCATCAAGGCGGCCATAACCACCAGCACCGCACCCTAAATCAAAAGTGGAAATCCGAAAGATAGACTCGAGTGCCCTGTGATTCTCTTCGAAGCCGATTGGGAGAATTCAAATCCTGCCTGCTCTGGCTCAGGCATGCGAGCGCGGACTCTGCCCCAGCAAAGAGCGGGCAGGTCAGGGGGGACACCCTACTCAGCGTTACCGTCTGTGGAGAAAAGATTCGGTGTTCTACGAGCGAAACGACGCCCCTCACCGTATCATTCTGCGATAGAACTCAGCCGGATCCTCGCTGATAGAAGCCGTTTCTTTCGCAATACCCGCCACCCGCGAATCAGCGTCGCTGCTCAGCGTCTTCAGATCCGCCTTGGCCTCCTGGCTTCCAAGGTACGAAAAAATGGCAGCGGCGAGTATGCGCTTATGTGGATCGGCGCTTTCCGAGTCCTTGATCGCAGCGCTCATGGTTGATGGTGAATTGATGCCAAGAAATGCCTCAGTCTTTGCCGCTTCAATTCTCGTACAGGCATAGTCCCCCGGATTAGGTAGCGTTGTAGCAGCTTCGGGCGTTGAAGCAGCTTCGGGCGTTGGAGCAGGAGCAGCAATTTGTACTCCAGTGCCCGTTCCAAAACCCTCTCCACTGTTGTTCTGGAGGCCAAATGCCATAACCGCTGGCGCAGGGTTGGCCGTCTGAACCGCAGCCGGACCGGATTTCGAAGAATATGCAGCTAGCTGCGTCTCGAGGGACTTGAGGTAATTCCGGTAATAGTCTTTGTACTGATCACCTACCTCCGAATAACGGTTGCCCGTCCAGGCGAAAGCAAGCGGCCATTTCGCGTCGCATCCGAGCCCGTTCTGGTTGAACAGCCCGGTGGCGACCGGTGCCAGCTGGCCCCAGAGAACCAGCTCGTGCCTGCCGTCATGATTGATATCGAGCACGCTGTCCGCAAGATCGTCTCCATATGCCCGGTCCGTCTCGTAGTGCTCGAACCCTGTTGGCGTCCTGTCGAAAATGTATAATTGATTACATTCCGGCCACTGCCGCCCTTCGGGGTTGACCGTTGTGATTAAAGAAAGATTCCCGGAGTTCCGCAAATCGGCGAAACGAAACTCACACACCTTAACGAAAGGCTCTTCGATGCCAAAGGCACGATCGTAGAAATCCTGTACAGCGTCCAGCGAAGGCGGATTCGAGGCGAGATTGCGAGCGCCGTTCACGGACCAATCGGCTTTCTCAATGGCGGGCGGAGCGCCGCCGGCATTAACCGGGATCCGCATTGACAGAGAGAAGGTCAAACAAAACGTAAGCGCGATGAGCGTTTTTTTATTCATGTGGCACAAACTTCGTTGGGCAGCCATTTGCGGCGCACTGAGTAAGAGTAGCAGTAGGAGGATCTGTTAGGGAACACCCCGTTGCACTGCCACCTGGAAAGTAACTGTTACGAACGTTTGTCACATAGCAGACACCACAATATCCCTTTGTCGTAAGTGTCGTGAAGGTATTGGGTGTCCACTGCCAATCATACAGGTGGCCTGCACCCCGAAAACTCCGCCGAAATGAGGTAGAGTCCGTCGCCTGAAAAGGAGACGGACAATGAAGGGAAGCCGGTTCACGGAGGAGCAGATCATCGGGGTTCTGCGCGAGCAAGAGGCCGGGGCAAGGACCGAAGAGGTGTGCCGACGCCACGGGGTCTCGAGCGCGACCTTTTACAAGTGGAAATCGAAGTACGGCGGGCTCGAGGTCTCAGACGCCGGGCGGCTGAAGGCGCTGGAGGATGAGAACCGCCGCCTGAAGCGACTGTTGGCCGACTCGCTGCTGGACAACGCGGCGCTCAAGGACCTGCTCGGAAAAAACGTCTGAAGCCTGCGGCGCGGCGAGTAGCAGTGGTTCGGGTAATGGAGCGTCACGGGCTGAGTCAGCGGCACGCGTGCGAGCTGGTGGGGTTGGACCGTTCGACTCTGCGCTAC
>JBAWCX010000486.1:0-9926 GCA_049590495.1 Binatus sp. (SeqCode) | reverse complement strand
GGATGCGGCCGTCGCGCCGCGGCACTATTATTCCATTGCTCGAGAAAATCGAAGGGCCGACGAGGCCGGGGCGCGCGTCGAAGCATAGGATCTGGCCGCGCACCGGGTAGAAATGAATGCGATCGTCCTCGAGGCCGCGGATGTCGCCAGCCCACGCGCCTGCCGCGTTGATGACGATGTCGCCGGTCTCGAGCGAGCCGTCGGCCAGGCGCAGGCCGGTGGCGCGGCCGCCATCGATGTCGATCGAATAGACGCGGGCGCCTTCGCGGAAGTCGGCGCCGGCGTTCGTGCCAGCGTTGATATAGGCAAGGGTGAGCTTGCGATTCTCAACGCGGCGATTGTTGGGCATGTGGAGCGCGAAGATGGTTTTTTCCGAGAGCACTGGCGCGAGCCGGAACGCCTCGCGCGGAGAGAGTTCCTCGACGTCGCCCCCAGCAGCCCGCTGCCATCGCGCGCGCGACTGCAACTCGGCGCGGGCGGCCTCGTCGAAGGCTACGTAGAGAACACCGTGATGGTCGTATTCGGGATCGACGCCGCTCTCGGCGGTGAGGCGTTCGACTATGGCGTCGAAGGAGCGCTTGCCGGCGAGTGCGAGATCGAAGAAGGGGCCGGGCTCGTGCGCCTCGGCTTGCGGGCCGATGAGTCCGGCGGCCGCCCACGAGGCCTCGAGGCCGAGACGGCCGCGCTCGAAGACCGAGACTTGGACGCCATCAGAGGCGAGGCGCCACGCGACTGAACTGCCGATTATGCCGCCGCCGATTACGAGAGCTTTCACGCGCCTTAAGATTACCGACGCGATGGGGGAGGCGAAAGCGCGCCGGTGCGAGCGGATCGGTATTGCGGAAGCGCATCGGCGATGATTCACTCGTAGCCGTCGTTGAATAACCGGGGCTATTCACTACTTTCGGCGTCGCGATGGACGGTGATCCTTTCGATCGCGCTCGCGACCGCGGACAACTTCGCCGAGCCGGATCTATGGATACACATGCTGACCGGCCAGACGACACTGCGCACCGGCCATATTCCGCGCTTTGATACCTACTCGTACGCCGCAGCCGGCGCGCCGTGGCACAATCACGAGTGGCTGTCGCAGGTGGCGCTGGCCTTCTGCTACGCGCATCTCGGAGTATTCGGCCTCAAGCTCCTGAAATTTGCCGTCTCGAGCATTCTGATCGTGGCGTTGGCGATCGGGATTTCCGCCACCGGCGCGTCGGCCCGAGTGCAACGGCTGACGCTGATAGTCAGTGCCGTTGCGATCTCGACGCAGATGCAATTTCGGCCGCAGCTCTTCACCTTCATGATGATCAGCGTCGTGATGATGTCGATCGCGATCGAGGTCTATCGGCGCGGGGCGATCCTGTGGCCACTGATTCCCCTGTTCGCGTTGTGGGCGAATTTTCACGGCGGGTACATCGTAGGACTTGGCGCGATGGGGGTTGCGGCCAGCGTTATGTTCGTCCAGGGATTCGCGGGCGACTCGGCGCGCATGGCGTCGGCGTGGCGGCTCGCATTGATCACACTTGGATGCGCGGCCGCGACGATCATCAATCCGTTCGGAGTGGGCTTGTGGATGGGAGTGGCCCATTCGGTCGGCGATCCGCTGATTCGGAAGATAATCAGCGACTGGGTACCGCTAACGAAGTTGATGCTGACGGCGTGGCGGGAAAAAAAGCTGGACTTGCTTCAGGACGTCGCGCCGCTGTTGATGTTCGGCGGGTTTGTCGCGGCGGTTGCGATGGCTCCCGACCTCGACGACGCACCTATGATCGCAATCGCGACGATCTTCATCGGGGCGGCATTCTACGCGGCCCGCAACGTCGCAGTCGGAGTCATCGCGGTCGCGATTCCGCTGGCTCGTCATGCGAGCCTTGCATTGGAGCGCGGCGCGGAGATCAAGCCTGGGGTTCAGCCGGCGGCGAGCAACGAAAGCGAACCGGCGCCGCTGCTGCTGGGGATTTGCGCATTGATGCTCGCGCTGGTGGGCGGAACCTTCTCAAATCGGCTCAAAACCTGGGAGCCGGTGCCGACCGGTGCGCTCGCGTTCATCAAGCAGCACGGACTTCACGGCAACATGCTGTGCGAATTCGAATGGGGCTCGTACCTGCTGTGGCACGATGCCGATGCGTTCAAAGTCTATATCGATCCGCGCGGCGAGCTGGTTTATACGGACAAGCAGGAAGGCGACTACGCGATTTTTTTCTATGGCCTGAAAGGCGCGCAGAGTCTGCTTGACGACTATCCCCACGACTACGTTTTGATGGGCACTCACACCAGGGGGGCGGATGTGGTCAGGAAAGACGCGCGCTGGCATTTGCTGTACAGCGATCAGACCGCGGCACTTTTCGGCCGTGCCGCGTTGCCCGGCGAAGGCCCGGTGGTCGGCAACGTGTCCGACAGCGACAGCAAGGGTAAGGCTGCGGACACCTATTTTCCTTGATGCGCCGAATGATAGATGTCGTGGCATCGGAGGCCCCATGGCGCGACTTATCAAAGGGCTCGACACCAAGCTGATTCATGCCGGAGAACCGGAGCCGCTCATCGGCGGCGCGGTCACGATGCCGATCTTTCAATCCTCGACTTACGAGTACGCGGGACAGACCAGCTATCACGACCTGCGCTACATCCGGCTTAACAACACCCCGAATCATATGGTGCTGCATGCCAAGCTCGCGGCGCTCGAGAACGCGGAGGCGGCGCTGGTCGCAGGCAGCGGGATGGCGGCGATTTCGGCGGCACTCTTCACGGTGCTGGCCGGCGGAGGGCATCTGATAGCGCAGGACTGCGTCTACGGCGGCACGCATGACCTGTTCGCCGAGGAGTTTCCGCGTTACGGGATGGCGGTGGATTTCGTCGATGGGAACGAGCCGGCGACGTGGCGCGAGGCGATTCGTCCCAACACCAAGGCAATCTATGTTGAGGCGATGTCGAATCCGCTGCTGCAGGTCAGCGACTTGCAGGCGGCGGTGGATTTTGCGGCGGAGAACGGGCTTGCGTCGATAGTCGACAACACGTTCGCGAGTCCGATTAATTTTCGGCCCGTGGAAATCGGCTTCGACTTGTCGCTCCATAGCGGCACCAAGTATCTCAACGGGCATACCGATATCGTCGCGGGCGCGGTGATCGGACGGGCGGAGCTGGTCGAAAGCATCACGCATACGTTGAACCATCTGGGCGGCAGCCTCGATCCGCACGCGTGCTTCCTGTTGCATCGCGGGATGAAGACGCTTGCGGTGCGGGTGCGCCATCAGAATGAAAGTGCGCTCAAGATTGCGCGGTGGCTCGAGCAGCATCGCGCGGTCGCGAGGGTGAACTATCCCGGGCTCGAGAGCCACGCAAATCACATCCGCGCCTGCGAGCTGTTCGACGGTTTCGGCGGCGTGCTCAGTTTCGAGCTGGCGGGCGGCCTCGAGGCGGCGCGGCGGTTCATGGATCGCGTGACGATTCCGATCAGCGCGCCGAGCCTCGGTGGCGTCGAGAGCCTGATCACGCGGCCGACGACGACTTCGCATTCGGGGATGTCGGCAGCGGAGCGCGCGCGGTCGGGAATTGGCGACGGGCTGATTCGATTGTCGGTCGGGCTGGAATCGAGCGACGACCTGCTCGAGGATTTCGAGACGGCGCTCGGCGGCTGAGGCCAAATCGGACCGCGAGCGTCGCATTTTGAGACACCCTTCGCGACTACGCGGAAATTCGGCCACAGAAAGCAGCGTCAGACATCGATAGCAAGTCGTTGCCGTGCTTGGTGAGGGCATTGGACTTGCTATTGGGGTGTGGACCATCAGATCGAACCGTCCGCCTCACGTCACCGATCTCAAGGAGGAAACATGCCGGACCGGGTAATAGTGGAAGTGGACGAGGATCTGAGCGACCTGATCCCGGGTTTTCTGACGCACAAACGCGCCGACATCACCACGATTCTCGAAGCGCTGGCGCGCCGCGACTACGCGGCAATCAGCAGCATCGGGCATCGAATCAAGGGCGAGGGTGGCAGCTATGGGTTCGAGTCGGTGACGGAGATTGGCCGGGCACTCGAGCAAGCCGCGGCGACGCGCGACGATGGCGCAGTGACAACGCTCGCGCGGCAACTGCTCAACTATATCGATCGTGTGGAGATAGTGTTCCAGCCGTCCAGCGAATAGCGAATCGGCGCGAGCATGCTTGCGTGCGCGCTGAGCGATCACGATGCTAGCGATCGAGACCGCTTGCTCACATTTCAGTACGTAAGCAAGCGGAAAGAATTCGAACTTCGTGAAAGCGATCGCAATCGCGTTTGTCGTCGCAATAGGAGCGGCGCTGGTCGCACTCAGTGCGGGAGCGCAGCAGCCGACTCCTGCCGTGCCGCACTATCCGAACTGGTGTTCCGACGTGCCGGCGTCACCCCCGCCGCCAAAATTTGACACAGGCCACCCCGGACATTGGGCCGCGGTCCGAAATATGTGCATGAATGCGAAAACGCCGGAAATGGGATGCGGCAATATCTGTCGATACGCTGAAGACTTATGGAGGATGCAAAAATCAGGGCGACTGAACCAACCTGACACGTTTCCGTCTCCTACCGACAAGCCTCAAGGCCCTTTTCCCCAGCCTGGCGGTGGGTCCGGATTTATTCTGCCGATGCAACCTGCTCCCCGCGTTCCTACCGGAGTTTAGTATCCCGCCATGTCGGCGCCGTGCTCGCCGAGGGTCGCGAGAGTCAGACCTTTGAAGGCGGGTTCTGTGGCGGCCATCGCGGCGAAGACTGCGTCCGCGGAGCGCGGGCGATCGACGCCGTCGAGCGCGTGACCGAGCCTCGCGATCGCCTCGACGCCTGCGATGGCGGCGCCGGGCGGCGGGAACGCGGCGTGGATTCGCTGCACGCGCCCCTGGAAATTCGTAAAGCTGCCGTCAATCTCAGGATACGCTGCGATCGGCCAGACCTGGTTGGCCATCTGGCAGGTCTCGTTGGCGTCCGTAGACAGCACCATCATGTAGTCGAGCGCGCCGAAGCGCCGGACGAACTCCTCTTCGCCGAGTGCGCGAACCAGGTCGGCGCGGAATGCAATGAGCATCTTGAGTTCGCCTGACGTGACCGCAGTTGCCAGGCCGTCGAGTCCGTCGGCAGACAGTGCGAGCGCGGCGAGTCCGCGCGTGTTGGGATTTTTGTTGGCGCGGATCAGCAGGTCGTCATCGCCGCTGACGCCCGGCGGCGACCAGTTGAGCGTCGCGATTCGATCCGAGCCGATCGCGGTCTTCATCAATTGCTTGAGCGCGAACGCTTCTTCGTTGGTGGACGTCGCATCGACGACCGCCGCGATCGAATTGGGGCCGTACGTGCGTTTGTAGTCCGCGATGATCGACGCAGCGCGCCTGATTCCTTCGCCCCACGGCTCGACTACCAGCTGATCTTTCGCCTGCACGAGCGGCGAGGTGAGCCGCGTCTCGTTCTGCAGCACGGGGAAGCTGTGACGGCCCTCGTCGCACATCCAGTAGCTGTTGACGCCGGGATTGAAGCGCGGCTTGAAGCGGTAGATGCGTCCGCGATGGTGATGGATGTCGATGGCGCATCCGCGCTCGCATCCGCCGCATACCGACTCCGTGCGATGCAGGTACCACACGCGCATCCGGAAGCGGAATTCTTTTTCAGTGAGCGCGCCGACCGGGCAGATGTCCACGACGTTGCCGGCGTACTTATTGTTGACCGGCTGGCCGGGATTGATGTCGATGCGGTTGTGGTCGCCGCGCTCGAAAATCGCGAGCTCGGAGGTCTTCGTGACTTCGTCGAAGAACCGCGTGCATCGCGCGCACAGAATGCATCGTTCCTGGTCAAGCATCACGCCCGAACCTATGTCGATAGCCTTGCCCTTGTGATTTTTCTCGGGCAGCGGAAAGCGCGACGGCTGCTGATCGTAATCCATGTAGTAGTCTTGCAGCTTGCACTCGCCGGCCTGATCGCAAACGGGACAATCGATCGGATGGTTGATGAGCAGGAACTCAAGCACCGACTTCTGCGCGGTTTTGGCCTTGTCGCTGGTGGTATGGACGACCATCCCTTCGGCGACGCGCGTGTTGCAGGCGATTTGGAGCTTGGGCGCTTTTTCTACTTCGACCAGGCACATGCGGCAGTTGCCGGGAACCGACAAACCGGGATGGAAGCAATAATGAGGAATCTCGATGTCGACGAGCTCGGCCGCCTGGATGAGATTCAGGTTGCCGCCAGCCTCGACTTCCTTGCCGTCAATCGTGAGCTTGGGCATTTGATTTAATCACGCGGCTTGCTGCGCGGATGCGGTCTTGAAAGGACAGCGCCCGAGCTTGATGTGCGCCTCGAATTCGTCGCGAAACTTGGCGACATAGCTTTTGACCGGCATCGCGATACTGTCGGCGAGCACGCAGATCGTATTGCCGACCATATTGTCGGAGATGTTGTTGAGCAGCTCGAGCTGCTCGATCTTGCCCTGCCCCGCTTCCATCTCGATCATGATTTTTTCGATCCAGCCGCATCCTTCGCGGCACGGCGTGCACTGCCCGCACGACTCGTGATGATAGAAGTGCGCGGTCGCGAGCAGCATGTCGATCATGCAAGTATCCTCGTGCATGACGATGATCACGCCGGAGCCCATAGCGGAACCAATCGTGCGCATCGAGTCGAAATCGAAAATCGCGCGCTCGGCCTCGTCCTTATTGAGGACCGGGAATGACGAGCCGCCCGGTATGACACCCTTGAGCGTCTTGCCGCCGAGAATGCCGCCGGCGATGTCGTAGATAATTTCCTTCATCGGCATGCCCATCGGCAACTCGTACAGGCCGGGCTTATTCACGTGGCCCGAGACGCACACCAGCTTGGTGCCGGGACTCTTCTCGGGACCGATGGCCTTGTACCAGGCGGCGCCGCGATTGATGATGTGCGGCACGTTCGCGAGCGTCTCGATGTTGTTAACGACAGTCGGGCATCCGAATGCGCCGACGATCGCCGGGAATGGCGGCCGGTTGCGCGGGTAGCCGCGCTTGCCTTCGAGCGATTCCAGCAGCGCGCTTTCCTCGCCGCATATGTACGCGCCCGCGCCCTTATGCGTCCAGATGTCCACGCCGTAGCCGGAGCCCATCACGTCCTTGCCAACGTAGCCCGCGGCGCGGGCGTCATCGAGGGCGGCATCGATGCTGCGCTTCTGCACGGAGAATTCGCCGCGCAAGTAAATGTACGCTGTATGCGAACCGACCGCGCGGCAGGCGATCAGGATTCCCTCGATGATGCCGTGCGGATCGTTTTCGAACTGATAGCGATTGGCGAAGGTGCCCGGCTCGCTCTCATCGCCATTGACGCAAACGTAAACCGGCTTCTTCGAATCCTTCGGAATGAAGCTCCACTTGACGCCGGTTGGAAACGCCGCACCGCCGCGCCCGCGGAGATTCGAGTTCTTGACTTCGTTGATGATGTCGTCGGTCGTCATCTCGAAGAATGCCTTGCGCGCGGCCTTGTAGCCGTTGTTCGCAAGGTAAACGTCGAGCTTGCGAAGATCAGGCATATCCAGCCAGCGGGTCAGTATCCGTTCCATGTGAGTCCGGTGCCCTTTCGACTGATCAGGCGGGATGCTTTTCGCTGAGCGCCATGATTTTCTGCTTCTCGCCCTGGATTTTCCGCTGCAGCGCCATCAGCGCGTCGAGCACGCCTTCGGGCCGCGGCGGACAGCCGGGAACATAGACGTCAACCGGGACAATTTTGTCGATGCCGGGCAAGGTCGCGTAGTTGTCGTAAAAGCCGCCGGTCGAAGCGCATGCGCCAAACGCCATCACCCACTTCGGCTCCGCCATCTGATCGTAGACGCGACGCAAAATCGGTCCCTGGCGAACCGTCACGGTGCCGATGACCATCAGCAAGTCGGCCTGGCGCGGAGTGAAGCGCGGGAGCAGCGCGCCGAAGCGGTCGATGTCGTAGGGCGTCATCGAGAGCGACATATATTCCATCGCGCAGCACGCAGTCGCGAAGGGATACGGAAAGATCGAAAATTTTCGAGCCCAACCGAGCGCCTTGTCGAGACGGGTCAGGACCGCGGTATCGCCCAGCAGAATCTCGTCGCCCTTGGACGACTCGAGCCCGCTTTTAACTAATGCCATTGGTGCCTCTGGCGCTTGATATATAGGTTAGATCGTCGCAGTTGAAGGCTAGCAAGCATCGCGTCGACACGTCAACGAAGTCTAATGAAATGGCCGCTCTAAGTGAAGCAAAACTTGCACTAAGACAGTCCCGTGAAATAACGGGCGAGGTAAGAGTCAGACCCCTCACCCTATCCCTTAACCCACTCTAACAGGGACCCTACGAGTACTCAGGGTAAACTCCGCCCGCAACTTTTCCGAGTATTGGGTGCAGGGGTCACCCCTGCCCAAGGAAGCGTGAAACCCACGGTGGGTTTCACTTCAATTAAGTTCTTCATGAAATTCGCAATACGCCGGCGCCTTTGATCTCGTCGTGCTTGAGCATCTTGAGCGCGACGTTCGCGTCGGCGAGGCCGAAGGCCATTGTGCTGATGCGAATCGGAATCTCGGCTGCGAGTTTCAGAAACTCCTCGCCGTCGGCGCGCGTGTTGGCTGTCACACTGCGAAGTTCTTTTTCGTAAAAGAGATGTTTTTCGTAGTCCAGCGCCGGAATCGGACTTAGATAAATTCCCGCGACCGCGAGTATTCCGCCGCGGTCGAGCGCTTCCAGAGCCGGCAGCACGAGGTTGCCCGCCGGCGCGAACAGGATTGCAGCGTCAAGCGGTGCAGGCGGCGCGTCTTCCGCGTCGCCAATCCACTCGGCGTCGAGATCCTTCGCCAAATCGCGATGCGGTCCGCCGCGGCTCATCACAAACACGCGGCATCCCCAATGGCGCAGCACCTGGATCGCAAGATGAGCCGAGCCGCCGAAGCCGTAGAGCCCGACCGTCGCGCCGGGCTTGATGTCGGCGCGCTTGATCGCGCGGAAGCCGATTATTCCGGCGCACAGCAGCGGCGCGGCTTCCTCGTCACCGAGCGAATCGGGCAGCGCGTAGGCGAAATCCTCGCGCACGACGGCCCATTCGCAGTAGCCGCCATCGTGATCGTAGCCCGTGAAGCGCGCGTTGGGGCAGAGATTCTCGCGACCGCGACGGCAATAGACGCAGACCCCGCAGGTCTCGCGCAACCATGCGATGCCGACTCGATCGCCCTGCTTGAAGCGAGCGGCGCCGACGCCGCGCTTGTCCACGACGCCGACCACTTCATGACCCGGGATGATTCGCGGATGTCGCGGCGGCAAGTCGCCCTCGGCGACGTGAAGGTCGGTCCGGCATACGCCGCAGGTGCGCACGCGCACGAGAATTTCGCCCGGCCCCGGCTCGGGCACCGGTGCGTCGATCGCGTGGAGCGGATCCGATTCGATCGGCGCGGGCTTTTCAACCACCATAGCCTTCATGGAAAATATTATATTCGATGCGCCCGCCGTTGGCTCGCGCAACAGCCCCTTAAGCCATCGAAAGGCGAAGAATTGTGCTACCTTTTACCCGCGTGCTATTGAGCCGCACCGATGGAGGCGCCCCAACAATCCCGGCAATCGAGCGAGCTTTCGTTTGCGCGCGCCGATAATTCCACGCTGGTCATCCGGCTCGCCGGCGATTGGCATCTTCATCACGGGCTGGCGTCGCCGGACGCCTTAGCGAAACAACTCGACACCGCGCCGAAACCGACCAGGCTGACTTTCGACGCCGCCGAGCTTCGCGATTGGGACAGCGGCCTGCTCACCTTCCTCCTCGGCGTCAGCGAGATTTGCCATAAACGCAAGCTGACCGCGGACTGGAGCCCGCTTCCCGAGGGCGTCCGCAGCCTGATTCAGCTCGCGGAAGCAGTGCCGGAGAAGTCCGGCGCCCGCGCCGAGGTCTCGCACAGTTCGTTCATCGAAGAGCTTGGCCGGGAAGCGATTTCGTATGCGCAAGGGC
>JBAWCX010000485.1:0-1530 GCA_049590495.1 Binatus sp. (SeqCode) | reverse complement strand
AGTTGCGGTATTCGTCGCAGTTGCAGTTGCAGTCGCGGTCGCCGTGTTCGTTGCGGTTGCCGTGTTTGTTGCGGTCGCCGTGTTCGTTGCGGTTGCCGTATTCGTCGCGGTTGCAGTCGGCGTGGCGGTTGCAGTATTCGTTGCGGTCGCGGTTGCAGTCGGCGTCGCGGTGGCCGTGGCCGTTGCCGTCACGCACGAAGACGCCGAACTTACCGTCAGTTGTTGCCCGCCCGACGTGTGCGAGGTGCCGGCACATCCGCTGGCACCGCCGGTGCCAGTCGCTGCAATACTGAACCCGTATTTTTGGTTGTTAGGGACGGAGGTGCTGCACGCAAGTTGCAGGGTCACCGTCGTGGACTTGCCGACGTTGAAAATCCCAACGGGCCCGGTCGTCCCACCAGTAGTAGTGGTCGTCCCACCGGGACTGAAAGTCACTACTGTGCCATCCGGCAAAAAAGGCATGCTCGCACCTGTAGTACTAATTGCGATGGTGCCCGAGCAGGTGTTGTTGTTTATCGCAATCGTATCGGGTCCGGATGTCTGGCCGGCGACAACAGATAGATTTCCCGGAGTGACATTGACTCCGTTTACAGTGTCGTCGTCGAACTTGTACTGCGCGGTCTGCCCCGACGTCCCGCCGGTCGCCGTCATCAGGAACTTCACACCGCCGTCAGTGTCCTGAATCGCGAAATTGTTGTCCGTGAATGAACCGCTCGAGTCCGCCGTGTCGGTCAACCATGTATCGTCGGAGTCCGTCTCCTGGATCTGCGACGTAACCTGCTCGCCCGGCGCCCATCCGGCCCCATAAATGACGACCGGCGAGCCCGGCGCGTATTCGCTCTTGTCGGTGCGGATGGTGGGATACGCGAACATCTCGCTCAGCGTCAGCGGATTGCCCGACGCGTCCAGTCCGCCGCTCATCAGCACCTGCCCGACCGCCGGCACCGCGAAGAAATTGGCCGCGAACTCGTCGCGCGCCACGCTCATCGGCTGATTGGCGACGAACGCGTTGGCGACCGGATCGTAAAGTTCGTTCGCCGTTACCGGCTGTCCCGCGCTGGTCCCGCCCGCGATCAACACCTTGCCGTTGTATGGCAAGGTCATCCCGACGTGGCCGCTGCGCGGCGTGATCATCTGCGCCGCCAGGGTCGTGAAGGTCTGCGCGACCGGATCGTAAAGCTCCGCGGTGTTCAGGTCGGTTCCGCCCGGCCCCTGGCCGCCTTCGATCAGCACTGTGCCATCGAAATTGTAAAGCTGGGACGCGGTCGCCAGCGTGCGCGCCGTGTTGAGGCTCCCTGCCTCGGTAACAGTGTTGGCGATCGGGTTGAAAATCTCGGCGCTGGCCAGCGGTCCCGATGAACTCGAGCCGCCCGCTATCAGCACGGTGCCGTCGTCGAGCAGCGTCGCCGTATGATCCTGCCGCGCGTTCTGCAGATTGCCCACTGCGGAAAATGTTCTCGAGGCGGGATCGAAGATCTCAAGGCTGGCGAGTTGCCCCGATGTACCGCTGCCGCCGGCGATCAGTACGCG
>JBAWCX010000484.1:0-7768 GCA_049590495.1 Binatus sp. (SeqCode) | reverse complement strand
TGATTCCTCCGCGAGGGTTGGGTTGTGAATGAGTCGGAGGATTTAGCGGACGCGATCGCACGCATCGATGACCGCGTCGTTAAGCCGATTTAAAATTCGCGGTCATAAAATGTGATCGACACGAAATGCGCTCGATGTAATCAACAGCGCGCAAACGCGCCTAGGTGCGCGGTGCGGATTCGGGAAGCAAGAGAACTCACGCGCGCGTTTGCGCTGAGTGTTGCGAGTCGCGAATAATCGCGTGCATGGAATATGACGTAGTCGTCCGCAACGGCGTCGTCGTCGACGGCAGCGGCGCGCCGCGCTTTCGCGCCGATGTCGCCATCAAAGATCGCAAAATCGCCGCGCTGATCGATCCCGGCGAAGCCGCGAGCGCGTCGGGCGCACGCGAAATCGATGCGACCGGCCTCGCGATTGCGCCGGGCTTTATCGATTTGCATTCGCATTCCGACTGGGTGTTGCCGATTGCGAATCACGGGCAAATCCTCAAACCGTTTTTGCTGCAAGGCGTGACCACCTTCGTCGGCGGCAACTGCGGCTTCTCGGTGGCGCCCGTCATGCGCGAGCGGCAGCCGATGCTCGACGAATCGGGCCGCTTATGCGCCGAGCGCAAGTTCGACTGGGAATGGGACGACGTCGCCGGCTTCGCCGCGCATCTCAAGCGCAATGGCCTCGCGCTCAACGTCGCGCATCTCGCGGGGCATGGCAGTATTCGCCTGAGCGTGATGGGCGCGGACGCGGGCGAGCCGTCGGCGGAGCAATTGCGCGCGATGCAGACGATGGTCGAGCAGGCGATGGCCGACGGCGCGGTCGGGCTTTCGTGCGGGCTCGGCTACTTTCCGGGGATGATCGCGAAGCCGGCCGAGCTGGCCGCTCTGGCGCGCGTGGCCGCGGCCGCCGGAGGCGTACTGACCTCGCATCTGCGCGCATACTCGGAGCGCTCGCTGTTCTTCGACAGCCGCATCCCGCATAACATCCTGGCCGTGCGCGAGATGGCCAACGTCGCGCGCGAGGCGGGCGTGCCGCTGCAAGTCTCGCATCTGATTTTCGTTGGCCGGCGCACATGGAAGACCGTCGACGATACGATTGCCGAAGTCGAGCGTCACAGGAACGACGGCGTCGATATCGCCTTCGACACTTTTCCGTACACCTGCGGCAACACGACGATTCGCGTGATTTTTCCGGCGTGGGCGCAGACGGGCCTCGAAGCTCTGCTCGATTCATCTGACGGATGGGCGAAACTTCGCGATGGATTCCAGCCGCTCAAGACCTTCATCGCCGACTCGGTCCAGCTCATGTGGGCGGTCAAGCCCGAGCTCAGCCATCTCGAAGGCAAGTTCTTCGGGCAAATCGCCGACGAGCTGAAACTCGATCCGATCGACGCGTACCTGACTGTTACGCGCGAGAGTGGAACCCTCGGGCGTGTGCTGAACCATTTATACAGCGGCGACGACTTCGGCGACGAGCACGCGCTGCAGCAAGCGATGAAGCATCCGCTGAACCTGTTCGAGATGGACACGATTCTGACTTCGCATGGGCATCACAATCCCGCCAGCTTCGGCACTTACCCGCGAATCCTCGGGCATTACGTGCGCGAGATGAACCTGCTGACGCTCGAGGACGCGGTGCACAAGGCGACCGGGATGGCGGCGAAGCGGATGCGGCTCGGCGCGCGCGGCCTGGTGCGTCCGGGCTACGCGGCCGACCTGGTGATATTCAATCCGGAAACAATCGGATGCGCCGCGGATTCAAGAACGCCGACGGTAGCGCCAGTAGGCATCGAGCACGTGATGGTCAACGGCAACGCGGTAGTTGCCGACGGCAAGTGGTGCGGCAACAACGTAATGGCCGGCGAGTGGATCGGTAAGAGCTAGACGACCCGCCCAGCGCGCGATAGTTCCCCTTCCCACATTGGGAAGGGGTTAGGGTTAGGTTGCCGAGGCCGCCTCTCCCCTAACATAACGGGCGAGGTAATTCCCCCGCCGCCCAGCCCTAACCAGTTCTAACAGGGACGAAGTCCCGCATCTTTTTTTCTTAGTACCGGGTGCAGGGGTCACCCCTGCCCAAGGAGGTGCGGAACCCACGGTGGGTTCCGCATACAATCAAGTTCTTACTATCAGCGCTCCAGGTCCTGCATCTTCTTGTCCATGTCGCGCAGCTTGGCGAGCTTCTGATCGGTCGGCTCGTTCTCTGTGCCCGTATTGACGGCCACCTTCTTGGCACGCTCGGTCGGCATCTCGCCGTTGACTTTTTGCAGCGCTTCCTGCGCGAGGCGCCGGACCATCGCGCTATGATCCTGCGCGATTACCATGTTCAGCAGCGGGATCGCCTTGTCGCTTCCAATTTCGCCTAGCGCGAAGACCGCGGTGCCGCGGCCGCGCTCATCCTGATCTTCGCCGAGATACTGCATGACCGGCATCGCGCCCTGCGCATCGCCGATCCTGCCCAGCGCCGCCACCAGATGCAGCTTGACGATCGGCTCCGTGGAACGCAGGAACAGCATCGAGGACATCGGCGGCACTGCGTCATTGGCTTCGCGCGCGCCCAGGATGTCGATAGCTTTTACCTTGACCCGCACGTCGGGGTCGGAAAGCGTGTTGATCAGGATCAGATTGACTTCGGGATCCTGCAGATTGCGGAGTTTGATCAGTTCGGAGACGCGCACGGTGGGATCGGCGTCCTTGAGGCCGAGCTTCACGTCTTTGATGATCTTGAACGGCGTTTCCTGCATCGCATTGCTGCTGATATCGTCAACGCCCGGTTTCACTTGCCCCTGATGCGACATCGGATTGGAGCTCAGCGCACTGCCCAGTCCCTGGCCGCCATACTGCGCGAAGGCGAGGTGCGGGACGGCAAGCGCGACGCCAAGCGCGAATACAGCAAAAAAATTCCGCGTGATAGTCATTTCCCGCACCTCCGCAATGGGCCAGAATTATTCGCGATAATGACAGGCATTGCAAGGAATCCGCCCGGCCGGGCGAGGCGCGCAAATGCGCGTGGCGATGCGCTCGCGAGCGTTGTGGTCGCGGCGTTCATGCTCATTGTGGGCGCGGTCGCGGCGCCGATTCTCGCATCGGGGGCGTCGGACTCGAATCCTGCTGCCGATGCGCCGCCGGCGCGCAAACACAAGCATCGCCATCTGCCGACTCCGGCGCCGACCCCGATGGCGCTGCCGCCCGAAATCAAGGCCAAGGTGCCGGCATACAAACCAGGGCCGATACCGTTTCACGACGGCGAGCAGTTGATCTACCAGGCGAGCTGGGTCGGGATTCCGGCGGCGCAGGCGCGCATCGAGTTTCACAAAAAGCCAAAAGATCCTTCGCGATGGATCGGCGAGACCTGGATTGAGACCAGCCCGTATGCGGACCTGTTCTACAAGATGCGCGACTACATGCGCGAGAGCATGGCCGACGACACGCTTCACAGCGGCGGCGTTTACCTGGTCCAGCACGAAAAATCGCGGCTCAACTATTACGACGTGACGATAGACCGGTCCGCGCAGCTGGTCACGATGACCAAAAAGAATCACAAAGGGACGCAGAGCAAGGAGTATATCGCGTCAGATCCGTGGGGACCGATATCGGGCGCGATGATGGCGCTGACGCAGAACTTTCAGCCGGGCAAGACGTACGCCTTCGATGTATTCAGCGGCAGCCAGCGCTACGTTTTCGCATTCGAGGTCGAGCAGCGCGAGAAGATACACCTCGCGCTCGGCGACTTCGACGCGTGGCGCATCGTGCCCGACGTCTGGTACGTCAGCGACGGCGAGCTGCGCAGCGAGGCGCACGGCACCGTGCTGTGGATCTCGGCGGATCAGCGCCACCTGCCGCTGCGAATCGAGGCGCAGGTCTACATCGGATACGTGCGCGCGGATTTGATCAAGGTCGACGGTAAGGACGGCGTCGAGAGCGCCCGGAAGTGATGTCCGCCATCGTTGACTGAGCTACTATAGAGCAGGGGGATCCGACGATGCCGAAGAAGCTCGAGTTTTTCTACGACTGCTCCAGTCCGTGGACCTATCTGGCGTTCTCGAAGATCGAAGATGTCGCGCTGCGCCATGATGCGGAACTGATCTGGCGGCCCATACTGGTGGGCGGACTGTTCAACACGGTCAATCCGTCGGTCTACGAGAGCCGCGCCAAGCCGGTCCCGGTCAAGGCGAAATACTACGTCAAGGACCTGCGCGATTGGGCGCGATTCTACGGGCTCAAAATCGGCAACCCTACCGTGTTCCCGGTCAATTCGGTCAAGGCGATGCGCGGGGCGTTCGTCGCCGACGAGCATCGCGTGATCTCGCGCTACTCAAAACGCGTGTTCGAGAGTTACTGGAGCGACGACAAGGACATCAGCAAGGACGATGTGCTGCGCGAAATCGTGAGCGAAACGGGCCTCGACGAAAAAGAATTTTTCACGAAGATCGCCTCCGACGAGTACAAGGCCAGGCTGCGCGGGAACGTCGAAGAACTGATCGCGCGCGGCGGCTTCGGCTCGCCGACGATGTTCGTCGAGGGATCGATGTTCTTCGGCAACGACCGGCTGCCATTGGTCGAGCACGAACTGGCAGTCGGCGTCGGCGGCGCCTTGGACGAAGGTGCGGGCGGCTCAACTTGATTTCAATCAGGATCCGATGACGCATTGGGAGGAAGGCCAGGCACGAACGAATCTGCGCGACGACCTCGGGCAGCATGAAAAAGGCGTGCGCGCGTTCGTCGCAATCCGGATGAACGAGCAGGTCGAGGAGGCCGTCGCGAAGACCATCGACGAGCTCAGGCATCCGGACGACGGCGTGCGATGGGTACCGCGCCGCAATCTGCACATCACACTCAAGTTCCTTGGACCGGCAGTGGACTCGCATCGATTGCAAAGCCTCGCCGCCGGCCTCCGTCAGCTCGCGACGAAGACCGCGCCGTTCGAGGTCGCGGCGGCCGGACTCGGCGCATTCCCCAGCCTCGAACATCCGCGCGCGATTTGGGTGGGTTTGCATAGTGTCGAATCGGGGGTGCTTGCGGCGCTAGCCGCGCGGTTGGAAACGGTCGCGGCCGAGTATGGTTTCGAGCGCGAGAAGCGGCGATGGAGCGGGCATCTGACGATCGGCCGGGTAGGTGATCGGCAGATTGCCGACAAGACGCGCGAGGCGTTGCAGGCGGCGCACGACCGCGAATTCGGCGTCTCGAAGATCGAATCGATCACACTCTACCGCAGCCGCCTCAGCCCCGACGGCGCCAGCTACGAAGCGCTCGCGACATTTCTGTTCCAATCGCATTAGCTGCAGGCGGCTGACGTTAACAAAGTGTCAAGTTTTGTTCTTTTCGTAACACTGCTGTCGTCTTCTCAACACCCCTGTGGACACGAGCAATGGCGCGGATAGAGCTATCGGCGCGGGTTTGTGGCAAGATTCGCAGCGGCGACAAGCAAATTTCGCATGGGTAAAAGGCGATGGCGATAGAAATCAAAAGTAAAGCGCTCGACCTGGCGCTCAGCCAAATCGAGAAACAGTTCGGCAAGGGCTCGATCATGAAGCTCGGCGAGCAGGCGATTTCCGCCGATATCGCGGTGGTCCCCACCGGCTCGCTCGGGCTCGACGTCGCACTCGGCGTCGGCGGATTGCCGCGCGGGCGCGTGGTGGAAATCTACGGCCCGGAATCGTCGGGCAAGACCACGCTCGCCCTCGAATGTATCGCCGAGGCGCAGAAGACCGGCGGTACCTGCGCGTTTATCGACGCGGAACACGCGCTCGACGCCGCTTACGCGCGCAAGCTCGGCGTCAAGGTCGAGGACCTGCTCATCTCGCAGCCCGACAACGGCGAGCAGGCGCTCGAGATCACCGAGACCCTGGTGCAGTCCGGCGCGATCGACGTGCTGGTAATCGACTCGGTGGCTGCGCTCGTGCCGCGCGCGGAAATCGAGGGCGAGATGGGCGAGCCGCAGATGGGCTTGCAGGCGCGCCTGATGTCCCAGGCGCTGCGCAAGCTCACCTCGATCATCTCGCGCTCGCGCACCATTGTTATTTTCATCAACCAGATCCGCATGAAGATTGGCGTGATGTTCGGCAACCCGGAAACGACCACCGGCGGCAACGCGCTGAAGTTCTACTCGTCGGTGCGAATCGACATCCGGCGCATCGGCACGATCAAGAACGCGACCGAAGTGATCGGCTCGCGCACCAAGGTCAAAGTGGTGAAGAACAAGGTCGCGCCGCCGTTCCGCGAGGCCGAATTCGACATCCTGTACGGCACCGGAATTTCGAAGGAAGGCGAGCTGGTCGACATGGCGAGCGAGCACAACATCATCGAGAAGCTCGGCGCCTGGTACTCCTACAACGGCGAGCGCATCGGGCAGGGACGCGAGAACGCGCGCGACCTGCTCAAAGCAAACCCGAAGCTGGCCGACGAGATCGAAGCCAAGGTCCGCGAAAAGCTAGCCGCCAAGCCGGTCGCGCTGCCGCCAGAAGCAGCCGTCGAAGAGCCCGAACAGCAGCCCGCACCGGCCGCACCAAAAAAGAAGGGCTAAGCCCATCTGTTCTTAGTACTGGGTGCAGGGGTCACCCCTGCTCACATCGCGATGTGAAAGTGCGCGAGAATCGCCGGCCCGTTGTGCGACAGTATTCGCGATAGCGCGAACAGCAGCCCGAAGAACGCGCCGAACAGCCCGCCGTTGACGCGAATCCAGTCCAGATGGGTCCGCGTTTTCGATTCAATCTGAATCCTGATCTGATCGTCGGACAGCCGCGCCAGGTTCTCGCGCACCATCAGCGTTATCTGCCCGCGGCTCGACTCGACCGTCCTGCGCACGAGGTTGTCGATCAATCGCTGCGCAAATTGATTCGCGTAGCTGTCGGGATCGTGAAGCTGGATTCCGAACTCATGGATCGCGCTCTCGATCGTGTCGCGCAGCTCGGGATCGTTCTGCAACTCGGGCAGCCGTTTGCGCAAATTCGCCGCGATTCGAGCACCGATCGACTCGGCGCCGAACCGGCTCATCACCGCGTAAATTCGCGTGACCGTCTTCGGGAGCATCCGCTTGAGGACTTTCTCGAGGCGCTCGCGCTTCTCCGGCGAATCGAGGTAATCGATCGCATTGCTGATCAACCGCTCGAGCCCGGCCTGCCCGAGTATGTCGTTCAACGTCAGCTCCTGCAGATACGTGCCGAGCCGACCGACAAGATCCATGTCGCTGAGCTTCCGACCGATCATCTGCGGCGTGAGCCATTCGTTCTCTATCGTGGCGGCGATTCCGTCGATCAGTTTGGCGCGATTGCGCGGCAGCACGCCGGAGTTGGGGAGATACCATCGCCGCTCGAAGATCATCTTGAGCGCGATATAGTCGCAAAGCCCGCCGATCAGCGCCGCCTCCGCCATCGAGACCGCAATCTCGGACGAGGTCCGCCAATGCGTAAACATCAGGGCAGCCAGGCTGACGAGGTAGATGAAGAACGAAAAAGCCAGGGTCAGATCGCCCTTGTGAGAAAGGAAGAAGTTGGTAAAGGAGAAATTCTCCCGGCTGCGAGTTGGCGCGTCGATAGTGATGTCCATGAGATCCAGTGTGTCCGACGCGTCGTGTCGGGCCAACCGCAAGCCGCAGTCGGAACGCTGCTTCTCTCCGGTAAATCACTTAATTGAATTTGAAACCCGCGGTGGGTTTCAGCAGGGGTGACCCCTGCACCCAGTACTAAGATAAAGATGCGGGCGGAGTTTACCCTGAGTACTCGTAGGGGCCCTGTTAGAACTTAGAGTAAGGGAGGCGAGGGCAGGAACACTGGGTGCAGGGG
>JBAWCX010000483.1:0-23096 GCA_049590495.1 Binatus sp. (SeqCode) | reverse complement strand
TCATATCGAGATGACCCAGACCCTCCTCGGCCGTTGCCAATAGGGAGGCGTAAGTCTCGAATCGATTCGCTGCCGTTGATGAGGCCTGCGCGCCGGTGCGCGTCGATTAACTTCATCCTCGTCGGTCGTGGACTTCGGAAGTACCTTCCCGGTTCCGATACTACTTGGATGTTCGGCCAATACTGCAACCCCCGCAGCGCCTTCGCCGTGAGCCGCCTCGCGAGCGCTCCGTAAACTCCGCGTCGCAACCCTCCGCCTTGCCCGGATATCCATGCGTCTCCGCTTCGCGCCACTCTCAGTGGTGGCGGACGTGAGCAAACTATATGCCTTGTCTCAAAAATGGGAATGACGATAATGATCTAGGCGAGTAGATTAATCAATCAGGCGGTTTGAAGGATGGATGCGCTCATCATTCATCGGATTCAATTCGCGTTCACGCTCACGTTTCACTACCTGTTTCCCCAGCTGACGATGGGTCTGGGGCTGCTCATTGTCATACTCAAGACGCTCGCGATTCGTACCGGAAATGAGCACTACAACCAGGCAGCGCGCTTTTGGGCGCGCATCTTCGGAATAAATTTTGTCGTCGGTGTCGTGACTGGAATTCCGATGGAGTTCCAGTTCGGTACCAACTGGTCGGTGTTCTCCAAGAGCACAGGTGCCGTGATCGGGCAAACCCTCGCTATGGAAGGAGTCTTCTCATTCTTCCTGGAATCGACATTCCTGGGTGCGTTTCTATACGGAGAGAAGCAACTTGGGCAACGGCTTCATTGGCTCACAGCATTTCTCGTTTTCCTTGGTTCGTGGATTTCAGGATTCTTTATCATCGCGACCAACGCCTGGATGCAGCATCCCGTGGGGTACGCGCGGAGTAGTGACGGCACATTTGCTCTAACCGGTCTGGGAACTCTGCTCACCAACCCCTGGATCGTTTGGCAGTACCTTCACAACATGACGGCCGCGGTGGTAACGGGTTCAGTAGTGATGGCGGCGCTCGGAGCATTCTATTTGTTGATGCATCTATTCGAAGAGTTCGGCCGGACCTTCGTACGTCTTGGAGTCATATCCGGGCTGATCGCATCGCTCATGATGATATTTCCGACCGGAGATGGAGAGGGTCGCAATGTAGCGCGCTATCAGCCGGTCACGCTTGCCGCGATGGAAGGGCTGTTCGGCAATCAGCACGGCGCGCCGCTGGTGATCATTGGTCAGCCGGACGTAGGGGCCCGCAAGCTCGACAACCCAATCGCCGTACCCGATATGTTGAGCTTTCTCACGTATCGTCACTGGAAGGCAGAGGTCCAAGGACTTCTGGAATTTCCGGAAGATCAATGGCCCGACAACATTCCGCTCTTGTACTACGCCTACCATATCATGGTTGGTCTCGGGACTATTTTTGTTGGTGTATTCGTTCTAGCTGGATGGCTGTTGTATCGAAATCGCCTCTATGACACCCCCTTAGTACTGTGGGCATTGATGCTGCTCGCACCGTTCCCATACATCGCTACCACCGCGGGCTGGATGACGGCGGAATTAGGGAGGCAACCGTGGCTTGTCTATGGATTGATGAGGACTGAGGCGGGCGGGTCGCCCTTGGTATCCGCGGGTAACGGCTTGTTTACGTTGCTCGGCTTCATGGGTTTATACGTTGCGCTCGGGATACTGTTCCTGTTCCTGATCTATCTTGAGGTTCAGCGCGGTCCTGCGGACCCGGGACATACCCAAATCGAAGGTGCCGTCGCTGCTCGCTAAGAGGAGGCAGCTTTCTACGAATACTCTCTGGTTCTGGATAGTCGCGATAATGATGGCGATCTTCGCGGTGCTCGATGGTTTCGATATGGGCGTCGGAATCATACATCTCTTCATCGCGCGCAACGATCGCGAGCGGTCCACTCTGCTTGAATCGATCGGACCAGTATGGGACGGCAACGAAGTATGGTTGGTCGCGGGCGGCGGCACGCTGTTCTTCGCGTTTCCAGCGGCCTATGCCTCGGGCTTCAGCGGCTTCTACCTGCCACTTATAATGGTTCTCTGGTTACTCATTCTACGCGGCATCGCGATCGAATTCCGCAATCATATCGACAATCCCGTGTGGATACCTTTCTGGGATGTCGTATTCGCCGGCGCCAGCTTGCTACTCGCGTTATTCTTTGGTGTAGCTCTTGGGAACGTCATTCGTGGAGTTCCACTTGACGCCAACGGATCGTTCTTTCTTCCGCTCTGGACCGATTTTCGCGTCGGCCCAGTCGCAGGCATTCTCGACTGGTTCACTATTGTTTTGGGCCTGACGAGCGTCGTCGCGCTCGCAATGCAGGGCTGCCTGTGGGCTGCGATGGAAACCAGGGGTGATCTGCAAATGCGCGCCCGCGAGTTTGCGGGTCTGGTCTGGGCCGTCGCAGTACTGTTTACCATCGCCGTGATGATAATAGTGCCATTCACCCTGACTCATTTTTCTGCTCGCTACCTGGAGCGCCCGCTGGGTCTGATATTGCCGTTGACTGCTTTGGGAACTCTCGTGGGCGTGAGGATCGCGAACCGTGCCGGTAGCGATCACGCCGCGTTCCTGTACTCCTCGGGATACATAATAACTATGCTAGCCGCGGCTGCATTTGGCCACTATCCTAATCTGCTGCCAGCGATCAGCGGCACACAAAACGGTTTAACGATCTACAACGCCGCGACCACAAGTTATGGACTAAGTATCGGGTTGGTATGGTTCATTCCCGGAATGCTGCTGGTCAGTGGCTACTTCGTGTTCGCATACCGCCATGTTCTCAGAGGCTCTGATGTCTATTGAAGCGCAAGAGATAGCCTCCTATCTCAACGAAAATGGGTCCGAGAATGCAGAATGAACTGATTGGTGTGCAACGGAGTCATCGACATCTCAAACTAGGAATTCCGTAAGGAGGAATTGCTATGTTCCGCTTCCCACTTACCCAGCGACCACAAATTTCTCGGGAACCGTTCAGCTTACAGACGCTAGCGAAGGCTTCGCGGCTGCGCGGCGCCACGGTGAGCCAGAGCGTCTGTCCCTACTGCGCGGTTGGCTGCGGGCAGCTTATCTTCAGCAAGGGCGGCGAGTTCATCGACATTGAAGGCGATCCCGATAGTCCTATCAGCGCGGGTCACCTCTGCCCCAAAGGCGCCAACGCCTTCCAACTCACCGTCAATTCGCATCGCGTCCGCCATGTCCTATACCGGGCTCCTAACTCCGATCGCTGGGAGACGCGGACGCTGGACTGGGCGCTGGACCAGATTGCCCAGCGCGTCAAGGCGACCCGCGACGCCGATTTCACGTCGCGCGACGAGCAAGGCCGCTTGCTCAACTCGGTGCGCAGCATCGGCACGTTAGGCGGGGCAACGCTTGACAACGAGGAGAACTACCTCATCAAGAAGTTGTTCGGCGGCGGGTTGGGAGTTGTGTCGGTCGAGAACCAGGCGCGGATATGACACAGCGCCTCGGTGCCCGGTCTGGGCGCCTCCTTCGGCCGCGGCGCGGCCACTAACTATCAGCAGGATATGGCCAACAGCGATTGCATCCTGTTCATGGGATCGAACATGGCCGAGGCTCATCCCGTCGGCTTTCGCTGGCCCATGAAGGCCAAGGAGAAGGGCGCGACCCTGATCCATGTCGATCCGCGCTTCACACGCATGTCGGCCGTTTGCGATGTTTACGTCGGCATCCGCTCCGGGAGCGACATTGCCTTCCTCGGCGGCCTCGTGAATTACGTCTTAGCCAACGACCGTTGGTTTCACGAATACGTTCTGGCCTACACCAATGCCTCGACGATCATCGAGGAAGGTTTCCAGGATACCGAAGATCTGGCAGGGCTTTTCAGTGGCTTCGACCAACAGGACGACGCCTATGATTCCAAGCAGGGCCATTGGGGCTACGAGGAATCTGGGAACGGCCGCCAGGCGGAGCAGGACGGTCCGAAGCATACGCCTCAGGCGAAGTCCGCGAAGGGCAGGCATGGGCTTCACGGTCACGGCATGGATGGCAACGCCGAAGCATACACCTCCCCGTCCAAGGACGCGCCAGCCGAATTGCGCGACCCGACCTTGCAGCATCCGCGCTGCGCTATGCAGATCCTGCGGCGGCACTTCGCGCGCTACACGCCGGAAGTCGTCTCCCAGGTGTGCGGCTGCACGCCGGAAGAGTTTGTGCGCGTGGCGGAATTGCTCTGCAGCAACTCCGGACGCGAGCGGACCACCTGCATCACCTACGCTCTGGGTTGGACGCAGCACACCACCGGCGTGCAGATAATACGTACTGCCGGCATCTTGCAACTGTTGCTCGGCAACGTAGGCCGGCCCGGCGGCGGCATTATGGCCCTGCGCGGCCACTCTACCATCCAAGGCGCGACCGACCTCTCGACCCTGTATGACACACTGCCCGGCTACCTGCCGCAACCGGCTGCATACGACCGCACGCACGAGAATTTGAGTTCTTATATCCAGCACGAAGGGATGCCCACTGGCGGCTGGGCGAACTTCAGCAAATATATTGTCAGCCTGCTCAAGGCGTGGTACGGCGACGCGGCCAAGCCGGACAACGACTTCGGATTCTCCTGGCTGCCGCGCGTGGACGCCGACTACTCGGACCTGGCCTACTTCGATCGTATGGCGAAGGGTGGGGTCAAGGGTTACTTCCTGATGGGGCAGAACCCCGCGGGTGGCGGACCCAACGCCGGTCTGCACCGCGCTGGCCTGCGCAATCTCGACTGGCTGGTGGTCCTCGACTGGTTCCAGACCGAGAGCGCCCTCTTCTGGAAGAACGACCCGAATGCGCCGCCGCCCTCCGAGGTCAAAACCGAGGTCTTCTTCATCCCCGCAGCGGCCGCTCAGGAGAAGGAGGGCAGCTTATCCAACACGCAGCGGCTGCTCCAATGGCACAACAAGGCCCTCGATCCGTCCGGCGATTGCCGTTCGGACGCCTGGTTTCTCTACAACCTCGGCAAGCGCCTGAAGCAGCTCTACGCCGGCTCGACCGATCCCAAGGACCAGCCGCTCCTGAATCTCACCTGGGACTACGATTTCGACGAGCAACCGCGTCTGCCCGATGGAACACTCAGCCGCATAGAAGGGGAACCGGACCTTGAGAAGGTCCTAATGGAGATCAACGGTCACCGACTGGATGAAACCGATCCGCGCAGTGGGCGGCCTCGTCTTGTGAGCGGTTTCTCAGAATTGAAGGACGACGGCTCGACGGCATGCGGTTGCTGGGTCTACAGCGGCGTCTTCCCCGAGCCGGGCCGCAACCGGGCGAACGAGCGCAAGATCACGGATGACCCGTTCCAGCCGGAATGGGGCTTCGCCTGGCCGAACAACGTCCGCGTCCTATACAACCGCGCCTCAGCCGACCCCGACGGGCTGCCGTGGTCGGAACGCAAAAAATTGGTCTGGTGGGACTCCGAGAAGCGGCGCTGGGTTGGACTCGACAAACCGGACTTCGAGCTGGACAAGCCACCCGATTACCAAGCCCCTCCGGGAGCCACGGGCATGGCGGCCATCGCCGGCACGCAGCCCTTCATCATGAAGTGCGACGGGCTGGGCTGGCTGTACTCCCCCGGCGTCAAGGACGGGCCCCTACCGACTCATTACGAGCCGGTTGAATCGCCGGTGGGCAACCTGCTCTATCCCAAACACAATTCCAACCCAACAGTACGCCTCTTCGAGGGACCGCTGAACCACATCGCCCACACGCCGACAGCCGACTATCCAGTGGTGGCTACGACGTTCCGTCTTACTGAGCATTACCTGAGTGGACCGATGAGTCGCTTCAATAGCTGGCTCAACGAATTGCAGCCGGAGATGTTTGCGGAGCTGAGCCCAGAGCTGGCCACCGAGCGTGGTATTGCTCACGGCGGCTGGATGACGATCCGAACGGCGCGCGGTCGAATCGAGGCCCGTGCGATGGTGACGCGGCGGCTGCGGCCCTTTGTTATCGAGGGGCGCTTAGTCCATCAGATCGGCCTCCCCTTCCACTGGGCTTTCGCCGGGGAGAGCGTCGGCTCCAACGCCAACGATCTAACCGCGCTATTGGCCGACCCGAACGTGAGCATGCACGACTGCAAGGCGTTCGCCTGCCAAGTCGAGGCCGGGCGGCTCGAAGGCCACGCTCCGCGCCCGACCGTGCCCACAGCGCCTTGGCCGACCCTCGATCCGATCCCGAACACGCCGGCCAGTGCCCAACCAGAAGGGAAGCTCGGACATGGCAAGTAGAGAAATAGAACTGTCCGCTTTGCCCCAGACCAGAGATCCGCCGCGCGGCAAACTGTCCGAGTTGGTGCAACGCCTGACCTATCCGTTCCTCCGTGGTGAACCGCCGAAGCCCCGTCCACCTACCGGCTTTTACACGGACACGACCGTATGCATCGGCTGCAAGGCTTGCGAGGTGGCGTGCAAGCAGTGGAATCAACTGCCCTCGGACGGGTTCAACTGGTCCGGCAATAGCTACGACAATACGGCGGAGTTGTCGGCGACATCCTGGCGCCATGTAAAGTTCATCGAGCAATTCTCCGACGAGTCGTCAGGCAAGCGCTCTTCCGAGGGCGTCGGGCCTAACGAGTCAGATCACAACCGCTGGCTCATGATGAGCGACGTTTGCAAGCATTGCCTTGCGGCCCCTTGTCATCAGGCATGCCCGACCGGTGCCATCATTCACAATGAGTTCGAGAACGTCTACATTCAGGCAGACATCTGCAACGGTTGCTCGTGCTGCATAGCGGCATGCCCGTTCGGCGTCATCACTCGCGACAGCGTGGGCGGCCATTCGCACAAATGCACGCTCTGCTACGATCGCCAGCGCGACGGTCTCGAGCCGGCCTGCGCCAAGGCATGTCCGACCCAATCAATCCATTTCGGCCCGATCGACGAGCTGCGCGAGCTGGCCCGCACGCGGGTAGAGGAACTTCATCGACGCGGTGTCCCGCAGGCGTACCTTTATGGCGACACCGCTAGTCAGACCTATTCCGAGCTGCATTCGTTCTATCTGCTTGTCGATCGCCCTTCCGTTTATGGCTTGCCGGATAACCCATTCAATCCGTGGCTGCACATGATGGGAGATTACGTTCGTTCCATCGCGGGGGGCTTGGCTGCTATCGCTGCACTGTTCGTGGTGGTGTTTCTTTTGAGGTCCTGAAATGCAAGGGAACCCCACAGCGCGGCACGCTTTCACCGAACCTCCCTTGCTGGGACGAGGGAGAGAGAGCGGCTATGCGCACCTGCCAGTGACCAAGGTGCCGGGGTGGTACGGCATGATCGCTTGGGACGCTCTGCTTAACGGCATGGCGACCGGATTGTTCATGGCCGCCGCGGTTAGCGAGTTGGCGGCGCCGACCGTCTTCACCCCCGTGGCGAAAGTGGCTTATCCGGTCGCTCTCGTGCTTTTGCTCGTTGACCTGGCATTGCTCGTGTCCGATCTGGGTGATCCGTTGCGTTTCCATCACATGCTTCGGGTTTTCAAGCCCCGTTCGCCCATGTCGGTGGGGACGTGGTGTCTGACGATCTTCTCGCTCCCTCTGACCGCGGCGGCAGCGCTCAGCGTGCTGGCCGAAATGGGGATCGACTTCGAGTGGGCTCGCATACTCGCGGTGATCGTGGCACTGCCGTTCGGCTTCGGCTCAGCAGCCTACAAGGGCGTCCTGCTCAGCACGAACGCGCAACCGGGTTGGAAAGATGCGCGCTGGATGGGAGCTTATCTCACCAATTCGGCTCTCCTGATGGGCTGCGCCGAGTTGCTTGTCCTGTCCGCCCTGATGGGGCAAACACAGGCGACCGCCATCCTCCGCATCGCGTTCATCGTGCTGCTCGTACTCAACGTGATTCCCTTAGGACTGTTGTTTGCGAACCTCCAACCGACCCATGCGCAACTTTACACCCGTGAACGACAGTGGTGCGTAGGCGTACTCCTCTTTGCTGCCGGGACGCTGATCCCTCTGGGACTGACGCTCCTCAACGGCGGTCTGCTGTTCATATTTGGCGCTGTGATTTTTCTTTTATCGGGAAGTTGGGTCATCCGCTTTGTGTACGTCAAGATACCTCACACTTCGCCATTGGAAATCCGAAGCCGGACGGCCTAGCGAGATCGCGAAGGACGGTTACGCGCAGTGGCACCGCATTCAAGCAGATCAAATTCCCTGTTACTCGAAAATAATTCCCTGTTTCGGTTGAGTAGGGAATTTCGATAAAAATCCTTGAGCAGACAAGGCTTTCTTCGGTTCAAATCGACCTCGAGATAGCCGAAATCGTGAAAATTCTCTGTATTTTCCCTGATGACCAGGGAATTTGACTCTGAGAGCAGTTCGCATCAGACTGCCTCATCCGCCACACAGTCTGTAGTGCTCCCCTACAATCTGGAGTGAGCGGAAAATCCCCGCGTGACGCGGCGCTTGTGCGCTTGATGCGAACCGGAGAGCACGAGTATTACAGCCGATTCGGCGAATTTCTGGGGTTTGTCTCCAAGCGCAAAAAAGCCGGTTCGCTTCACGGTTCGAGCAAAATTCGCTCATCCATCGCATTTGATCCGGTGTCACGAACCGTGGCGGCAACAATCTCCTTGGGCGGAAAACCTGAGCTCGGTGCTTTTGATCCTCAAACGCATTTCTTCTACCAAAATCTGAAGGACACTAGTTCGCTGGCAGCCGTTGATTTGAGCAAGCGCGTTGTCGCGATGCGCTGGCCGTCTGGATCGATGCGTGCAGCCCACCGGCTTGGCCCTCGATGAGCAAAGTCGCCAGCTCTTCATCGGGTGTTCCGGCAATGCAATGCTCGCTGTGTTCGACATGGTGAGCCACCGCGTCGTAGCTGCCATTCCCGTTGGCGGCGGCCCGGATTCAGTAGCCTACGATGCCAGCCTCCATCGTGTTTATGTGACAGGGCGCGCTGGCGATTTGAGCGTGATCCAGCGGGAAGGTCAGGGCGCGTTCGCAACTGTCGATACGATTCACCTTCAGTACGGCGCGCACACGATCGCGGGCCCCGTGTGCGCCTACTTCTTGATTGGGCTGGCGTGGGCGTTCGTGTACAGGGCGATGTTCGTAGTGAATCCTCACTCATTCCTGTTTGCGGCTGGGAGCTTTGCCAACATCTTCGAAAGCGATAACGGATCGGAACCGCAACTGATGAACTTCGCCTACTATAGCTTCGCCACCCTGACGACCACCGGATTCGGCGACATCACGCCCGCATTGGGGTCCTCGCGGGCCCTGTCCGTCCTCGAAGCGGCCGCAGGACACTTTTTTATTGCGATTCTGATCGCGCGCCTGGTAAGCCTCGAACTCGTTCACTCGAACAGCCGCGACCAGGAATAGCCAGTCTGGACCTTATTCCACTGCGAAAACACGTGCGCTCGCGAACGCGAGAGATAGAACTCGCGACACTGAAATGCTATCCAGCCTTAGGGGAGGTCCACATGACTCAAGAGCCCTATATCCTTATCACCGCGGATACCCACGGCGGCGGCAGCCATGCCCAGTACCGCGAATACCTCGATCCCCAGTGGCGGGAGGCATTTGACGAATGGCGTGGCGGATACAAGAACCCGTCCCTGGAGCATTACGGCTCAAAGAAGATGCGCAACTGGGACTACGGCATCCGCAACAAGGACCAGGACAGCCAGGGAGTCGTCGGCGAGGTGGTCTTCCCCAACACCGTGCCGCCGTTCTATCGCAAGAGCATCGTCACCGCCCATCCGCCGAAGCCTGAAAACTACCAGCAATGCCTGGCCGGTATCCGCGCCCACAATCGCTGGCTGAAAGACTTCTGCGCCGAAGAACCCGTCCGCCGCGCCGGGATTGGCCTCATTCTGCCTAACGACTTCGACGAGGCCATCAAGGATATCGAGTTCATCGCCAACTCTGGGCTGCGCGGCGGCGTTCTCCTGCCGCTCATCCCGCCGGACGCCTACTGGCTGAAGCCGCTCTACCACCCGGCATGGGACCGCGTGTTCGCTGCTATCCAGGACCATGGCCTCGTCATGAATCAGCATACCGGCCAAGGCTTACCGGACTACGGCGACGACGTGGTGGGCCAATCGATCTGGATCCAGGACGTAGCCTATTACGGTCAAGCCGGCTATCGGCACCTCCTGATGGCCGGCGTGTACGAGAAATTTCCGAAGCTCAAGCACATCCTGACCGAGTCCGGCTGCTACTGGGTTCCAGAGGTTCTCAAGCAGCTCGACCGCGCCTATCACGCTATCAAGGCAGGCGCGTTGGGCGAGATGAACTACGCTGGAATGGAAATGCCGCTGAAGGAGCGGCCCAGCGCGTATGCAAAGCGTCACTGCTATTACGGCGCGAGCTTCCCCAGCAAAGCCGATCTCGCCGGCATCGACGAGATAGGTGAGGATCACGTCCTATGGGGCAACGACTATCCTCACTATGAAGGCACCTTCCCCTACAACCTACAATCCTTGCGCCTGACGTTTGGCGACATGCCGGACGCGCGCCGGCGAAAGATTCTGGGGCTGAATGCCGCGGCGCTCTACAACTTCGACCTGGAGAAGTTGAAGGCTCGGGCGGCAGAAATCGGCCCGACGCCGGCGCAAGTGGAAACTCCCCTGCCGCGCGAAGAAATTCCCCGTGACAGCGCGTGCTATCTCTTCCGGGACGCCCTTCAAGAGGCATCCTGATCAATGGGAATGCCCACGGACATCGGAATAGTCGATACGATGATCGGGTTTCCCGCCGAAGATTTCAAAGCGTACGACTTTATCCGCGCGCAGCTCAAAGACCCTTCGGCGAAATTCGATTTCCCCGTCGAGTACATGTTCAAGAACGTGCCCAAGGAGTTGTACGGATCATCGAAAGATCCGATTTCAGTCACCCTGCACGAGATGGATCGGTTCGGCGTCGAGATGGGTCTCATCGGCGCCGGCGGCGAAGTCGCGAGCAAGGCGCTGAAGGACCATCCCGACAGGTTCATTCCGATGGGCGGCGTGGACCCGAACCGCGGCATGAACGGCATCCGCGACATGGTGCGGCAGCACGAAAAATATGGCGTGCGTGCATTCGGCGCGTTCAATGCCGGCTACAATCCGCAAGTCGGTCTTGCAGACGCGCTGATGTACCCAATCTATGCCAAGTGCGTTGAGCTGGACGTCCCGATCTTCGCCTGCGCCGGCGTCCCGGGCCCGAGGTTCCCGATGTGGCCGCAGGAAGTACGCCTGATCGATCAGGTGATGTACGACTTCCCCGAACTCGTCTTCGTGACCCGTCACGGCTGCGAGCCTTGGGAAGATCTGGCCGTAAAGCTGATGCTGAAATGGCCCAACCTCTACTACTCGACCTCAGCCTTCGCGCCCAAGCACTACCCGGAAGCCATCATTCGTTATGCCAACACGCGAGGCGCGGACCGGATCATCTATGCCGGCTACTTCCCGATGGGCCTCTCGCTAGAGCGAATCATGACCGACATGAAATCCGTGCCCTTCAATGACAAAGTCTGGCCAAACTTCCTCCGCAACAACGCCCGCAAGGTACTGAAGCTCGACGCCTAAAGCAGAATTCTCGCGGCGATGAATGCCCCTCGGGTGCGTAGTGCCTTATAGGGGCCCAGCTCCGACCTTTAATGAAGAACTGAACTCTAGCAGGAGCTGGGTGAACAGCTTGGGGTCTTCGCCGTGCATCGCGTGTGGCATCTTCGGGAATGACCTGTAGTCGATCGTCTGGCCGGCGAGCGAGATCAGCTCGCAGACACGCTTTGCCTGCAGGTCCGTCGCTGCTCCCAGCAAGTAACCGCTCTCGTCGATCTGGCGGAAATGATGCGTATACAACACCGGGCATTTGACGCTGGCCAGCATCCGAGCGAGGTCGCAGCTCGCGAATACTGAACCTTCCCAGAAGGCGCGTCCCCATTCGGGATCGTATTCCTTCATGCGCTGCGGAATTTCGCCTGCGGGACCAAACATCATCGGGGCAATTGCGCGCGACAGCCAGGCCGGAAGCTCCGTCTTGGCCGCTTCGAGCATTCCCGGCCAATCGCCCACGCTCCATTGATCGCCAAGATATTTACTCATCAGCGCAAATATCGGTCCGATGCTCTGGCGGATCGACGGCCCGCAGGAGGTGGCGACTTCCGAGGAGAACATCGGTGGATCTTCGTAGTGAGCGCCGCGGATCGTGCCGGGCATCGCGTACGCAGAGAGCCACGCGGCGATCACGCCGCCCGACGAGAGCCCACTGACTATGACAGGTCGCCCGATCGCCAGCGCGATGAACCGCACCAGGTCGTTGCCGAAGTTGTCGATGGTGTAGCGGCCCGGAGTCCTGCTCGATCTTCCCTGCCCTCGCAGGTCGACCGCAAAAGCCTGGAAGTGCCCCTGCAGCAGACCCATTGCCTGCTCATAGCCCCACCATGATTCTGTTTGTCCCGGGATCAGCAACAACGCAGGCTTCTCAGGCACCCCAGCCATCGCGTAGTTGATGGTAGCTTCGCCCGTGTCGATCGTCTTTTCCGCAAAGGCGTGGGCGACATAGGTCGCAGATGGGTTGTCGGGGCCGAACCGAGGCTTGCTCATCGCGCGCTCTCCTTGCTTTGCAGGCGTGGAAAAAGCGTTTCTGCCGTGCCGCGATCGATCGCCGCGCGCTGCTGGTCGTTCAGCGAGTAACTCTCGTACATGCCGGTGAACGCTCCGACGATCGCGTCGTTGGCATATGGCCAATCGCTCCCATATAGCACGTGGTCGGGCTTCGCCAATGCCATCAGGCTGGGAAGCGCGGTAGGACTTCCGGAAAGGGCGATGTCGAAGTAGAACTTTCGCAACTGCGCGAGTCCGTCCGCGAAATCCCTTCTCGGCGATGCGGCACCGGCCATCCGATGCGCCGCATACGGCACGAACCCTCCTGCATGCGACAGAATAATTTTCAGGTCGGGACATCGCTCGAGCGTGCCCGATCCCGCCAGCCGCACTGCGGCGCGCGTCGTGTCCAGCAGGAAGTCCGCGATGAACGGCGGGATACCCTTGAGCGGCTCGACTCCATACAGCGGCGACGGATGCACGAACACGACAGCCTTGCGCCTGTTCAACTCGTCGAACAGTGGATCGAAGGCCTCGTCGCCGAGGTAAATTCCGCGGCTGTTTGCGAGCACGACGACGCCGTCAGCGCCGAGCTTGTCGAACGCATATGCGAGCTCGTCGATCGCACCTTTAACGTCGGGCAAGCAGAGCGTGGCGAAAAATCCAAATCTCTCCGGAGACCTGGCCACGACCGCCGCTGCGTACTCATTAACCTCGCGCGCCTTTTCCTGCGCCTCGGAATCGTCGCCGAGATGAACTCCCGGCGTCGATACCGACATGATCGCGGTCTGAACGTGGTACTTGTCCATCAACGCGAGCGCAGAGTCAGCGCTCCATTCCGGGATAGGTAGCCCTCCCGCTTCGACGCCTTTCCGCCTGAGCCACGCGGCATACGCGGCAGGAACAACATGATGATGAGTGTCGATCCGTCCTCGAGTCATCAAAGAACTTCCTCCCATCGCGCGACTTTCAAGACGGGCGCTTCATTTCGAATGACGGACCTGCCCATCCGTCATCGAGGATTTGCGGCGGCGCCGCTTGAGAACCTCTCGCCAAGTTGCCTGCGCCCATTCCCGATGTCACCGCGCCGTCGACCACCATTGCCTGGCCGCTGACGAATTCCGAGTCGTCGCTGGCCAGAAACAAGGCCATCGCCGCGATGTCTTCCGGCCGTCCCGCGCGCGGCCACGGCTGGAAAGCCGCAAACAGTTGTGTCGCCGTTTGCCCGCCGCCCGGCAGGCGGTTGTAGGTAAGCGGCGTCGCGATCAAGCCAGGACAGATGCAGTTGACGCGAATCTTGTCCTTCGCCAGTTCGATCGAAGCGGAGCGCGTCAGGCTGATCACGCCTGCCTTGGCGGCGCAGTATGCGTGCAGCCCGGCGGCTCCGCGCAGGCCGGCGATCGACGCGGTCGAGATGATGGAACCGCCGCCCGCCTTGCGCATCTCGGGCACCGCGTGCTTGATGCCGAGGAATACCGCGCGCAGCAGGATCGAAAAGCTGCGGTCCCAGTTTTCCGCGCTGGTCTTCTCGAGCGGTCCGACCGCACCGCCCAGACCCGCGTTGTTGTAGATGATATCGAGGTGCCCGAATTCTTTGATCGCGCGGTCGACCGCGCTCTTGATATCTTCTTCACTCGATACGTCGGCGAGCTGGAATACCGCGCTGCCGCCGTTTTCCTTGCAGTCCCGCACGGCGGCCTCGCCACCTTCGCGATTGAGATCGGCGATCACGACGGCGGCGCCTTCGCCCGCGAACCGAATTGCGGTGGCGCGGCCGATTCCGCTCGCCGCCCCCGTAATGACTGCGACCTTCTTTTCGAGCTTACTCATGATTTCTCTCCGCCTTGATGTAAAACTCGCCCGCTCGACGCACGGCGTCCTGTATCAATAGTCGCGTGACGCCCCGGCTGCCAACCACTGCCGTGGCATTGGAATAGTGCATTCGAGCAGGACTAAGATTGGCGCCGCGCCACTTCAGCCGCGAGGAGCCCTCTGATGGAAACAATTCTCGGCGATGTTCTTACCTGGTCATGGTTTTCCGAGCCGCACGGCTACAACTTCAACGGCCTGTTGATTCCCCATCCAGCGGGAAATTTGTGCATCGACCCGGTCCAGCCGAACGATGAAGTGCTTGGCGAACTCGCCCGCAGGGGCGTGAGCCGGATTCTCCTCACAAATCGAAATCATGTGCGGGCCGCAAATCAGGTTCGCGAGCGCACTGGCGCACGTGTCTACATTCATTCCGACGACGCCGCATACGCAAAAGCGCAGGGCGCCGTACTTGACGGTGAACTTCACGACGGCGAAATGATAGGCGTGCTCAAGGTGATAGGCGTCAGTGGAAAAAGTCCCGGCGAGGTCGCATTCCTGTGGCCCGAGCGGAAAGCCTTGATCGTGGGCGACGCGATTATAGGGAATCCGCCCGGTAGTCTGAGCCTCCTGCGCGAGCGTGTGATGGACGACCCGGCGCGCCTGCGGCGCAACGTCGCGCAACTGCTCGCGCTCGACTTCGACACAATCCTGGTAGGTGACGGGGTATCTGTTACCGGGGGTGCGAAGCAGCGCCTGAGAGAATTGGTCGACAGCTTTAGGCTCACTCCCGAGTCGTAAGCGAACGCGTCAGGCTCGGAAGCCGCCCGTACTCAGATGGCACGAAAACAGGATCAGCCTCTGGCCGGCACTCCCATTCCGAAGTTCGCCGATACCGTTGTGATTGGTGGCGGTACCGGCGGAGCAGCGATCGCAGGTCTTCTCGCGGAGCATTCGGAGCAACGCGTCCTGCTGCTCGAGGCCGGTCCGGATTACGGCCCGTTCGCGGCGGGGCGATGGCCCGCGGAACTCACCGACGCCCGCACGATACCGACCTCGCACGACTGGGGCTACCACAGCGGGGAGTTGTACACGCCGCGCGTCATCGCCTACGAGCGCGCTCGTGTAATCGGCGGATGCTCGTCGCATAACGGATGCGCCGCTATTTGGGGCAGCAGCGCCGATTACGACGGATGGGCAGCGCTCGGAAATCCCGGATGGTCTACGGACGAACTGCGGCCGCTGTTCCAGACTGCCTCCGACCGTCTGCGGGTCAGAATTCCGGAGCCAGCGGAGGTCTCACCTTTTCAGCGGGCAGCATTGGAGGCTGCGGCTGACGCGGGAATCCCGCGCGTCGCTGACCTTAACAATCTCGATGAGAATCTCGGGATCGCGCCGAGTCCAGTGAATATCGTGAACGGCGTCCGCTGGAACACCGCCTTCGCCTATCTCGATCCGGTCCGCGAGCGGTCGAACCTGACGATCGTTGACAACGTGGCCTGCGACCGCCTCGAATTCAAGTCGGGACGAGTGAACGCCGTCGTCGTAGCCGGACGCGATGGCCCAGTACGCATCGAAGCCGGCCGTGTGATCGTGGCTGCAGGAACCTACGGCTCTCCCGCGATTCTTCTCCGCTCGGGCATTGGCGATCCTTCTGATCTTCGCGCCGCCGGCATCACGCCGATGCACGACCTGCCTGGAGTCGGCCGCAACCTGCATGACCATCCGCGCGTTTCATTGAGCTACGCGAGTACGCGCGAGCTCGAAGAGATGATGGCCACGTTCGCGCGCGATCACTGGATGCCCGAGGAGCAGACGATCGCCAAGGCGCGATCTTCGCGATGTACGCGGGCATTTGATCTGCACATCTACCCGGTCGGCGGACCCGACCCCACGACTCCGACCGGCTGGCGATGGACACTCGAAGTGGCGTGCCTGACGCCGCGCTCACGCGGCACGCTAAGGCTGACGAGCGCGGACAGCGCCGTGCCGCAGATCCTCGACCATCGCTACTTGTCCGATCCCGAGGACGAAGATTTGCGCGTGCTCGCAGACGGGGTCGCGCTCGCCCGCGAGATAGCTGCGAAACCCGCTCTGTCCACGCTCGTGGGCATGGAGGTTTCACCCGGCAACGCTATAGCGGGCCGCATCGGAATCGAAGCGTTCGTCAGGGCCAATTGCCTGCACTACTATCATCCGGTGGGGACGTGCAGGATGGGTCCGGCGAGCGATCGGACCGCAGTCGTCGATTCGCACGGAAAAATTCACGGGCTCGACAGCGCTTACGTCGCTGACGCGTCGATCATGCCGGTGATACCGCGCGCGAACACCAACCTCCCGGCGCTAGTCGTCGGCGAGCGAATCGCCCGCTGGCTGCTCGAACGGTAGAAACTCTTGCGAAAATTGATTTTAGCCGTTGTCGCCGCCGCGGCGCTTGCCGCGATTGCCTGGTGGATGATTCACATACCGGCGGTGCAGGACGCCGTGTTCCGGCGAGTGATTGCGCAGACCCTCGCGTCGACCCGCAACGACCTGCTCGAGCCGGACGCGCTGCGAGTTGTGTTGTGCGGTACGGGGAATCCACTGGCCGATCGCAATCGCGCGGCAGCATGCACGGCGATATTTGCTGGCGGCAATATCTACCTGGTGGATATCGGTCCCGGCGCGTGGAAGAACCTGGCGCTGTGGCATATCCCCGCGCTGCGGATCGCCGCGGTGTTATTCACGCACTTCCATTCCGATCACATCGGCGATCTCGGCGAAGCCAACCTGGAGTCGTGGGCGCAGGGGCGCGACCATCCGCTGCGCGTGTACGGACCGCCCGGCGTCGAGCAAGTGGTGGCAGGATTCGAGCAGGCGTACGCGCTGGACGAGGGTTACCGCATCGCGCATCACGGCGCCGCGCTGATGCCGTCGGCGAACTGGCAGATGCAGCCGCTCGTGGTGAAGATCGATACTCCCGCCGGCGTGTCGCCATGTGCGGGCGGTTCCGCGACGGTGCTTGAAGAGAACGGACTCAAGGTCACCGCATTCACCGTCGATCACGCGCCTGTCGCGCCCGCATACGGCTATCGATTTGACTACAAGGGACGCTCGGTCGTAGTCAGCGGCGATACGAAGAAGTGCGCCAATCTCGTCGCGGCCGCCACCGGCGCTGACGTGCTGATACACGAAGCGCAGGCGGCCCATCTGGTGAAGCTGATTCAGGAGGGGGCGGAACGGATCGGCAACGCGCGCGTCGCCAAAATCATGTCGGACATCCTCCGCTATCACACGACGCCGATCGAGGCCGCATCCGAGGCGAACCAGGCCGGAGTTCAGTTGCTCGTGCTGAGCCATATCGGTCCGCCGACGCCTAACATGCTGGCGCGGATCGCGTTCATGCGCGGCGTCGCGGATGTCCGGCCGCGCGATATCGTGCTCGGCTACGACGGAATGCTGCTGACATTACCGGCGGGCGCGAAAAGCATCGAGACCTCGGCAATTCAGTAGCCACCATCGTCCATCCTTGCTCCCGGCGTTTAGGCGCTGGCACATCAACCCAATTCAACGTCTGCCGTGTTGGGTTTACACTAGTTGGAGGTAATGGTAACGTCGCGCCACTAACGCAACCATCGAGAAGGCTGCGCGAATCGGGCCAGGATTCCTTGAACTGAATCTCCAGCCGAAGACCGGGCGTTGGTTTTTTCGGAGGGCGGACCTTTGGCAACGACCGAAGATGCTAAAGGGGGCATCCGCAAGGCCGGAGTTGAATCGCTCGGCCAGCCCGTGGCGGAGGCCGGCACTTTTGCTGAGAGCGGCGAGTTCTGGACGATCGGGTACCGCGGCGTCATCTTTACGCTCAAGGACGTCAAGGGTCTCAGTTACATCCGGCGGCTACTGGAGCATCCGGGCGTCGAATTCCACGCGCTCGATTTGCTGGGTATGCCTGCCGCGGGCGTCAGCGACGAAAGTGCGCGTGTCGAACAGAATGAGAGTTCACTGGATATCGGTGTCACGTTTCGACCGGGGCTGACCGGCGACGCCGGCGTGATGCTCGATGCGCAGGCGAAGCGGGACTACAAGCGCAGACTGCTCGAACTGAACGAAGAGCTCGAAAATCGGCTCGAGCGCGGCGATCACAAACGCGCGGAGCAGGTCGAATCAGAGATCGAATTCCTCGAGCGCGAGATCGCGCGCGCGGTGGGCAACGGCGGCCGCGACCGGCGAGCGGGCTCCGCCGCCGAGCGCGCGCGTCTCAACGTTACCCGCGCAATAAAAGGCGCGCTGCAGAAGATTTCGGAGCGTGACGCGTCGCTGGGAGCGGTGCTGGATCGGCGGATCAAGACCGGTCTGTTTTGCTTCGTACCTGGTGGATTCGCGCGCGCCCATACGGTGGCAATTCTCGACAGAGACTCCAACCATTGCCCGCAAACCGCCTGCCGCTGAACCTCCCGCAGCGGAGTCGCCACCGGCAAGTGGCGAGCCGAGCTTTTTGCGCGCGTTCACTGAAGGCACCACCTTCGTCGGACGAGAAGCGGAGCGGGACATCCTCAAGCGCGCCATTGAACAGTCGCTCGACGGCCGCGGCAAGATGGTGCTGATTGGAGGCGCACCCGGTGTCGGTAAGACGCGAATCGCGTCGGAGATCGGTGTCGAGGCCTCGCGTTGCGGCATGCTCACCTTGATCGGCAGTTGTTATGATTGCGACGATCCGGTCCCGTTCATCCCGTTCGTCGAGATCCTCGACGCTGCCCTGGCGCAGACCACGGATCAAGCCGCGTTCCGCGACGCGTTGGGCAACGACGCTGCGGAAATCGCGCGACTGTTGCCGCAACTGCGGCACCTCTTCCCGGATATTCCGCCTCCGATGCAGTTCCCGCCCGAGCAATCGCGCCGAGTCCTGTTCAGTGCCGTCACTGAGGTGATTGCACGCCTCGCCAAGTCGCGGCCGCTGCTTTTTCTGCTCGACGACTTGCACTGGGCCGACGACGGCACCCTGCTGCTGCTCAACCATCTAGCGCAGTTGGTGCCGAATGTTCCGGTCCTGGTGGTCGGCACCTATCGCGATTCTGAGCTCGACACCGCGGGCCAGTTCATCAAGACTCTCGACGAGCTGATCCGGTCGCGTCTGCTCGAACGCCTCACGCTCGGCGGTCTTTCCAGGAGCGCCGTTACCGACATGCTGCGTGCGCTGAGCGGACAAGCAGTGCCTGAGTCGGTGGCCGAGCTTTTCTACTCCGACACGGAGGGCAACCCATTCTTTGTCGAGGAACTCTTCCGGCATCTGGTCGAGCAGGGCAAGCTGTTCGACTCGAACGGAGCGTTTCGCGCCGACCTCAGGCCCGGCGATATCGACGTGCCCGCGAGTCTGCGGCTGCTTATCGGCAGACGTTTGGCGCGGCTTGGCGAGAACACGGTGAAGACGCTCGGTATCGCGGCCGTGATTGGCCGCTCTTTCACCTTTGATCTTTTCGCGGCGTCTACAAAAGTCGACGCCGATTCGCTGCTGGACTGCGTCGAGGAGGCTGAAAGGGCGGGCTTGATTTCATCGACGGTCCAGTATCCGGAGTCGCGATTCAGATTTTCTCACGAGCTTACCCGCCAGGCTGTGATGAGCCGGCTGTCGGTCCCCAGGCGCCAGCGGTTCCATCTCGACATCGCCGACGCGATGGAGCGCCTGTACGCCAACGCGCTCGAGGATCACGCCAACGATCTCGCGCATCACTTGTGGCACGCGGGCACCGCCGCTGATCGCCTCAAGACTGCACGCTTTCTAGCAATCGCGGCCGAGCGTGCGCTAGAGCAGGGCGCATTGACGGAAGTCGAAGGTTATTGCCGGCAGGCGCTCGACGCGTTGGCGACGACTTCGGAATCTCCCGCGCGCGATCAACAGGAACTCACGCTGCAGCTCCTGTTGGGTCAAGTCTTCAACGCGACGCGCGGCTGAACTCCTACCTCCCTGGCCCCCAGACCTACCTTCTACGGCACCGAAATCTTCGAGAAGACCAGGTTTGGCAGTCCGCTGGTCGGGATCACTGTGTTGTTCGCATCCATCAAGTTCTGCGCTCTCTGAGTCGAATGTGGAACACCGGTTGGTCCGGAGCCCACCGACCCATTGTCGCATCCGACCTGGCTTGTCATCGCGAGCACTATCAGCACCAGCACAAAGTACATTCGGCGCGGCCGCGGCCGTGAGCTCGCGACAAGTGTCGTACCGACGCTCAGCAGAAGCATCGAGGCGAGCAAACCTCCACCCCAGCCGCCCACGCCGTCCCCGGGAACCATCGACGCGTACACGATAGCCGGGCGCCGCATCGTGATACTGGGATTAGACACGATGGTGGTGGAAACTGTGTAGGTTGCGGTCTGGCCCGGCAGGATTGTAAGCGGCGCAGCGAATGTGAAGGGAGTGTTATTCGTCTGCTGGGGCGAATTGCCAAAGGTTTGTGGGTTGTTAACTGTTCCGCTCGTCGTCGACTCCTCGCCCACAGTTGCGGTCATTGTCGCCGACGCGAACAGATCGGCGTTGTCGAAAGAGATCGTCACAGTGGCGGGAGTTATCGAAGCACCGCTATTGTTCGTGACCGTAAACGTCCCCCCAGCGCACATGACCTGGCCTTTAGTGCACTTTGTATTGGGGATCACCGTGGGCCCCATCGCCACCACGATTGGTGTCGGGGTCGGCGTCGGGCTCATCGTGATACTCGGCGTGATCGTGAAGGTCGGAGTCGCCGTGATGGTCACCACCACCGTCGGCGTTATCGTGATGGTCGCCGTGATCGTCGGGGTCGCCGTGATGGTCGGTGTCGCCGTGATAGTCGGCGTCGCTGTGACAGTCGGCGTCGCCGTGATGGTCAGCGTCGCTGTGGTAGTAGGAGTCGCCGTGATGGTCGGGGTAGCCGTAATAGTCGGAGCTCGCGTGGGCGTCACCGTCGGTGTAGCAGTCGGCCCGACCACGCCTCCGAACTCAAACGCGCCAATGTCACAGGCTTTTTGGGAGCCGCCGGGATCGGGTCGCGGCGCGCCGCGCTGATCCTTGGCCGGGCATGAATGTCCCAGTGGGACTGCGTCGATCGCGAAACTGCCTGATTCGAGCGCAATGGTCTCAGTCGGCCCGCCGTTACTCCCCAGTCCGAACGGGTTGAGAGCCACATTACTGTCACTGACGTTATCGCCGATCGTATCGCCGTTGAAGGCCGTGCTGCTCCCGAACCCGCAGCTTCCGTCGTCGGAGATATTGAAGCCGCCGTTGGTAACAGGCGGCGTGGAAAGCCCTGCGCAATTTCCGCCCGAGGCGCTGTTAGCCAAAATGCTGTTGGTGACCGTTACTCCGGCTTCTTCGTCATTAAAGATGCCGGCGCCGCCGAAGACGCCCGGCGCCGAGTTGCTGGAGAACGTGCTGTTGGTGACAGTCAGCGTGCCGACATTATTGATGCCGCCGCCGCCGAGGCCCGCCGAGTTGCTGGAGAAGGTGCTGTTGCTGACCGTCAGCGTGCCTTCAACATTATCGATGCCGCCGCCGTCATTAGATGCGCTGTTCTCCGAGAAGGTACTGTCGGTTACGGTCAGCGTACCCCCGTTGTCGATGGCGCCCCCGTTGCCGCCATCGTTTGGCGCTGAGTTGTTGGCGAAGGTGCTGTTGGTGACCGTCAGGGTGCCTCCAAAATTAGCCATGCCGCCGCCGTCGGATTGCGCCGAGTTGCTTGAGAGGGAGCTGTTGGTGACCGTCACGGTACCGAAATCGTTTTCGATGCCGCCGCCGTCGAAGTCTGCCGAGTTGCTGGCAAAGGTGCAGTCGATGATCGTGAGCGTGCCTTCCTCATTGTCGATGGCACCGCCGGCGTCGCTGTTGTTGGCGAAGAAGGCAGTGTTGGCGACCGTCATCGTGCCATCATTGAAGATTGCGCCACCGCCATCTGCCGCCGGCGCGCTGCTGAAGGCCGAGTTGGTGAGAAAGTTGCTGTTGGTGACTGTCAGTATGCCCCCATTGTTGATACCACCGCCGTCTCCGGTTTCTAACGATGCGTTGCCGTCAGTAATCGTCAGGAGGTTTACATGCAGAGTGGCGCCCTCGTCCACCGTTAAAACAGTAAACTGATTGGCGCCGTCTACAGTGATGCCCTGCCCGGTCCCGTCAATCGACAGACTGTCGGGTGAGGTATTCGCAATTGCGGGAAGCGTGCTGCTTAGCGTGATTGTGCCGCTGACGCTGAACCGAATCGTGTCGGTGCCAGTGCCCGCCGCGCAGTCGCCGTCTGTTGTATCGGACTTGGCGTTCGCGTTGTTGATCGCTTCGCGCAGAGTGCAGAATCCGTTACCTGACGTGCTCGCCGGGTCGGTGGTGTTGTTGACTGTTATCGTATTACCGCTCGCGTGCAGCCCGGATTGAGTCAGGACAAGACAAACGGGCGCGACCACGATCAGCAAAGCAACCAACAATCCCGGCCGGACGATCGCTCTGGAAGCGCGGAAGCTCCTGGCAACCGCAGGCGACAACGCCCGCGCCAACTGTTTGGAGGCTACGCGGAAAAATCTGGTCCAGAGTCTTGCCGGATGGGATGCACTCATAAGATCCCTCCCCCACTCGAACCCTAGAAGCCGCCTGATTCCACGAAATCGAACTGCTTGACGAAGCTGAGCTGGCCGAAGCCGCCCGCGGTTCCGTAGCCGCCCTGAAGGTCGAGGCCGAACGCCCACTTGCGAAAGTAAATCCCGAGGTCCGGGCCGCCCTGTCCGCCCGCGCTGGTGATTTGTCCGCCCTGGTAGATAGCGCCGCCGCCGC
>JBAWCX010000482.1:0-2673 GCA_049590495.1 Binatus sp. (SeqCode) | reverse complement strand
GCTTTCGACAGGTCGCGGAGCTACGCGCGCAGCAGGAAGTCGCTTAGGTCCATCGCGTATTGCCCGTCGCTGAGCGTCATCGACTTGGGCGAGCGCTTGAGCATCAGGCGCGAGATGTCTTGCCCCTGCGGAAGCAGGTACACGATGTCCCCGGAACCCATCGAGAACACGCGCACGCGCTCTTCGCCGCGGCGCTCCTGTCCACCGACTTCGTAGGAGCTGACGTGAAAGACGAAGCCGCGGGCGCGAACAAGGGAACCCTCGGTTTCCTCGACCAGGCCGACGAAAATCCGCGTGTTGTCGTCCTTGAAGAGCCTGCGATCGATGAGGACGATACGGTCCCCCTCGGCGATTGCCGCCATCGTGCGTTCCTCCTGTGCCCGCTGATTATTCCGGCCGGAATTCTACTCGATCGCGAGGACTAACACGACGCGTCACGATCGGGTAGTGGGTCGAAGCCACACTACCCGATCGGCAGGTATGCGAGATCAGCGGCCAGCCATCAGGCGCTCGGTCTGTGGTGACTCGCTCTGGGCAGTCCATCCCCGCACCACGTCGCTCAGCTCGCGCGCTTTAATCAAATCGAGTCCAAAACGTATCGGCAGCGAACGCGGCAGCGACTCGACGACGTCGCGGCCACCGGGGCGCAGCGCAAGCCGGTCGAGCAGGCGCGAGGTAACCGTCCGGCGCTGCCCGCGCAGGTATTGGTCGTTGTACATCTTCACGATCAGCTCGGCCGCCAGCCGCACCGCATCCGGCATGCTCATCGATTCGGCCGCAAACTGATCGAGCGCCTGCTTGAGCGGGAACTGATCGGGATTCCATACCGCGACCGAACCCGCGCGCATCAGCGTCTCGATGCTCGGCGTGGTGAACGAGTAGCCCCATCCCGCGAGCTTGGTGCTGGCTGTGGCCAGCTCGGCGGGATCGAGATTGCCCGCCTGGGCGCGCGCCTGCAAAGCCGCCTCGGTCCAGACGCGGCGCACGCCGAACTCGGTCTTGGCGAGATCGGCAAGGATCATGTCGTCGGTCCACAGCACGTGCCCGGGCATCGAGGCGATCACGATGCTCTCGGCGCCGTGACGGCCGAAGAAATTGATCAGCCGCTCGCGGCGGTCCTGATCGATCGAGGCGAGCACCGCGCCCTCGCGCACGCGGCACACCGACTGCAGCGCATCGGCCAGCCCTTTCAACTGAACGTCGGCGCGCTTGCCGTCGTTGCCGTTGCTGGTGAGGGAGGCGGAAAATCCGGGAGGCAGGCGCAGGAGAGTATCGTCGAACGCCAGGCGCCGAAGTTCGGCCAGGGTGGACTGCGAAATCACGAACTGACGCGGCCAGGTCGGCAGCAAACTCAGCCGCCCGAGCATGCACAGCGTCGCCACGGCGGTCAGATCGAGCACGACCGCGTTGGCGCGCTCGAAGGCTCCCAGAGCGGCCTCGAGTTCCTCTGGCGAGCCGGTGCAGCACTTCACCGGCGCTTCGGGGCGTTGCGCCAGGATGAACATGGTCTGCAGATCGTTCAGATTGATTCGTTCCGCCAGCGCATGGATGGGCACGGCGTTGTCGGCGTAAGTGCGTTCGGCCTGTTTGAGGAGATCCTCACGCTTGCCGTTGCCGGCGCCGATCGCGTGGCCGTTGGCAGTACCGTTGGCCTTGCCGTTGACGACGCCGTTGCCATTGGCAACACCGTTGCCGTTGGCATGGCTGGCTTCGAACAGCGACTCGAAGCTGTCAGTCATCTCGCTCCACGGAATCGCGTCGGCGCGCACATAGCTCATCTCGATTTCGGCCTGGCCGGGAAAGCGAGCCTGCCAGTTGTTGAGCACGTCCATGTAACGGTAGGCGTACTTGCTAATGAGCTGCTTGACGGTCGCCTGACGGCGGCTGAAGCGGCCTTCGGGGAGCTGAAACTTCTCGCCGGCCTTCTTGCCCTTGACCGCGCGCATCATGGGATGCTGCGGGCCGTACTCGTCGAGCGCTTCGTCGGCGTCATTGGCGTCCTCGAGCAGGACCCATTTCTCGGCGTTGGATCCCTCCTCGACAAAACTTAGCGCGGCGCCGGTGCCGGCGGAATCGAAGTCGGGTACGTGCGGGATCGGGCCGACCGGTCCGAGCGCGGCCAGGTACGCGCGATGGGAATCGACGCTGCCACCCTGGCGACGCAGCAATTCGTAAGCGTAAGCGAGCGCCTCGTTGGCGCGGCCGCCGTCGCGCATGAATTGGACGGCGGCGCGGCCGAGCGCGGGCGGAATTTCGCGCGCCGGGGGCATCGCATTCGGATCGGCGACGACCAGATCGACCTTGCCCAGACGAGCCGCGACGATCGAGCGACGCAGCCGGAGCACGCGGTCGTCGGGATGCTGGTGGAGCAGTTCCTCGAGTCCGGCCAACGCAGCTTCGGGATTGGTTCGTTCGAGTTTGTCGAGTTGACCGGCGACCGCGCCGGCGTCGGCTGCTTTTTCGGGATGCAGCTGGCGCGAGATGTCGTTCACGATGTCTTCGCGGCCGAGACGGCTCGCGCAATCGAGCAGCCTGCGCGTATCGGTTCCCGCGCTGCCGGCGGGCGCGAGACTCTGCCACAGCGGCAGCGCGTCGCGATAGCGTCCCAAATCGTGGAGCAACGCGGCGAGCTTGCGCCGATTGTCGGCCGAGATGTCAGGGGTTAGCCCGGAC
>JBAWCX010000481.1:0-1599 GCA_049590495.1 Binatus sp. (SeqCode) | reverse complement strand
TGCCAACTGGAAGGCGCTCTGCATGTTCCGATGGCGGAGATTCCAGCGCGCACCGACGACCTCCCAACGAATCAACCATTGGTAGTCATTTGCCATCATGGCGCTCGCAGTCAGATGGTCGTCGACTTTCTTCGAACCGCCGGCTTTGACAACGCAGTCAACCTCGACGGCGGCATCGATGCTTGGGCTTGCGAGGTCGACCAATCGATGCGGCGCTATCGATAGCGTGCGTCCAAAAGGAAAGTGCGACCATGCCGTTGACTGACTCAATGGAAAAGCCGCCGGCAGCCGAACGCACCGCCGGCCCGATCGCTGTCTTCTCGAACAGCTATGCGCGCCTGCCAGAGCATTTTTTCGCGCGGCGTTCTCCGACCGCTGTCGCAAAGGCCCGCCTGATCAAGTTCAACGAATCGCTTGCCTCAGAACTGGGCCTCGATACCCGAGGACTCGAACCGGACGAGTTGGCGGCGGTATTTGGCGGGAACGTCATTCCGCCGGGCGCCGAGCCGATCGCGATGGCCTATGCCGGGCACCAATACGGCAATTTCGTTCCGCAGCTCGGCGACGGCCGCGCAATCCTCCTTGGCGAGGTCGTGGACCGCAACGGCGAGCGGCGCGATATCCAGTTGAAGGGCGCGGGACGAACGCCGTTCTCGCGGCGCGGAGACGGCCGCGCCGCATTGGGGCCGGTCCTGCGCGAATATCTCGTTAGCGAAGCAATGCATGCGCTCGGAATTCCGACTACACGGGCGCTGGCGGCCGTCTCAACCGGAGAAACTGTTTTCCGCGACCGCCAGTTGCCTGGAGCCGTACTGACCCGCGTCGCATCGAGTCACATCCGCATCGGGACCTTCCAATATTTCGCCGCGCGCGGCGACATGGAAGCCGTTGAACATCTCTCCGGCTACGTAATCGATCGGCACTTCCCCGAGGCCAGAGCGTCTGAGAGGCCCATCCTGGCGCTGCTTCAGATCGTCGTGGAGCGCCAAGCCTCGCTAGTCGCGCGTTGGATGCATGTCGGTTTCATCCATGGGGTGATGAACACCGACAACACAGCGCTTTCTGGAGAGACCATTGATTTTGGACCGTGCGCCTTCATGGATTCGTACGATCCCGCAACCACCTTCAGTGCGATCGATGAATTGGGGCGCTACGCCTATGGTAATCAACCGACCATCGCGCAATGGAATCTTGCCAGGTTCGCCGAGACCCTGCTTCCGCTCTTGGATCCCAACCCTGAGCGGGCGGTCGAACTTGCGAACCAGGCGATCTCCGCGTTTACCTCCCGCTTTCAAGAGCATTGGCTTGCTGGCATGCGAGACAAGCTCGGACTCTTCAGCAATGAAGAAGGCGATCTCGAGCTCGCCCACGCCCTTCTCCGAGCGATGTATGAAAACGCCGCGGACTTTACATTGACTTTCCGTCGGCTGTGCGACGCTGCCGCGGATGAGAAAGCTGACGCCGACGTGCGGGCTTTGTTCGCGAACCCCGCTGCCTACGACAGTTGGGTCGCGAGGTGGCGATCGCGTCTGGCCGCTGAAGAGCTCGAATCCAACGCCCGCGCGCGTGCAATGAGAAGCGCCAATCCTGCCTTCATCC
>JBAWCX010000480.1:0-25660 GCA_049590495.1 Binatus sp. (SeqCode) | reverse complement strand
AGTAATACCAATGTATAACTAGTTTTCGATCCGCGTGCGGGAATAGATTCTCTTCCGGAAGATGTTTTTCCCGCTATGAACACACCGGAAGAAAAAAACCAACAGGCTCTAGTCGCGATCGTCGATGACGATCAATCATTCCGCGAGGCGCTCGAGAGTTTGCTCTCGTTGATCGGGTTCCGTACCGCGATCTTCGACTCCGCCCGCAATTTCCTGGACTTCCCTCAATTGCCAAACGTGTCCTGCGCGATACTCGACGTCTCGATGCCCGGGATGGATGGCCTCGAGTTGCAACAGCACCTGGTTGCGACGCATCGCATTCCAATCATCTTCGTCACCGATGTCCGCGATGCCAAGACACGAGACCAGGCGGTTAGGGCGGGAGCGATCAGCTTCTTGAATAAGCCTGTTAGTGAAGAGACTTTAGTCGGCGCTCTGAATGCGGCGCTTCGCGGGTAAAGAGCGATGAAACCGGTGGCATAGATGGATAAGAGTCAGAGAAATTCGCACGCTGTGGTCCCTGCTGGACGTGACGCCTTGGAAGCGGAGGGGAAATCCGATGGAAACGCAGACTCGCTATCGCGACACTTTCAAAACCACCGTGGCTACGATGTCTCAAAGCACCCACTTGCCCGAGCGAGCGATTTTCTGCAAAGAGGGCGAGTATTGGACCGTAGGCCGCGTGGGGAACACCTTTCGTCTTAAGCATACTAAGGGGCTCGGCTACCTTGCCCATCTGCTGCGTCATCCCGCGGTCGAATTCCACGTGCTCGATCTGGCTGGAGGAATCGGAGGCCAGTGCGGCGATGATGAAACCAGGCAGTCCGCACACGGCCTGCCGCGCGGGGAGGAGGATCTCGAAAAGGCGGGCATCCATATAGGCAGTCTGGGTGACGCGGGCGAGATGCTCGACGAGCAAGCCAAGGTCGCCTACCGGCACCGGCTTTCCGAGTTGCGCGAAGAACTGGAAGAAGCGAGAGAGACGGGAAACGTCGGGCGCGCCGAGCAGGCCCAGCAGGAAATCGAGGCACTGGCTTCGGAACTCTCGCGCGCCGTGGGCCTCGGTGGACGGGATCGGCGGGCGTCATCCGCTTCGGAGCGAGCCCGACAGAGCATCCTTAAGACGATCAAATCGGTAGTGGAAAGGATCGCGCAGGTCGATGCGCGGCTGGGCGACATTTTCTCGCGATGCATCAAGACGGGTAACTTCTGCTCCTACCAGCCAGACCCCGCCTTCCCGATTGTGTGGCAATTCGATGCCACAACTACCGAGCCAACAGAGCATCCAACCTCAGGTAGCGAGCCCGCTCCAGCGCCAACCGATCATCCGCAGACTTCGCCCGCGCTGTTGGAGGTCTCGCCATTTTCGTTCGCGAAACGAACCGCTTTTGTGGGGCGGGAATCTGAACACGGCACGATCCGCGCGGCAATCGATCGCGCGCTAACTGGCCACGGATCAGTCGTCATGCTGTCCGGCGGACCCGGGGTGGGTAAAACCCGGTTGGCGATGGAGATGGCGGAGTGCGCATCGGGCGTTGGCTTCAGATACCTGGTCGGGCACTGCTACGAAAGAGACGAACGGTTTCCCTTTCTCCCGTTCGCGGAGATCCTTGAAAGCTACGTCGCTGAGACGCCGAGCCTGGATGGTTTCCGTGAGCGGATGGGGGACAACGCGCCCGAGCTGGCCCAGATCGCTCCGAGTCTCCGGCGAGTTTTTCCGGACATTCCGCAACCACTGGATCTGCCGCCGGCCCAGCAGCGCCGCCATCTCTTCCAGAGCGTTTCCGACACGATGGCGCGCGCAGCTCAGACACGTCCGCAGGTTTACATAGTTGAGGACCTTCATTGGGCCGATGAATCCACGCTTACGCTTTTGATTCATCTGGCCAATCGGGTATCGCAGGTTCCAGTCGTAATCGTTGGAACCTATCGCGCCGAATATTCCGAAACCAATCCGGCCCTGGTCAGGACTTTGGAAGAGCTGATCAGGATGGGAATCCGTCCGCTTAAGTTGGGTGGCCTCTCAAAGGACGACACCGCGCAGATGTTGCGCGGGCTAAGCCAGCACCAGGCTGTTCCGGAGAGTCTGGTGAGCCTTATCTTTGAGGAAAGCCAGGGATATCCATTCTTCGTCGAAGAGGTGTACCGGCATCTGGTCGAAGAAGGGAAGGTCTTCGATGAGGCCGGCCAATTCCGCGCGGACATCGAGATCGCCGAGCACGAGGTTCCCGAAAACGTGCGGCTGATCGTAGGCCGCCGACTGGAACGGCTCGACGAGAATGAAAGGCGGGCGCTGGCGGGCGCTGCCGTAATCGGGCGCACCTTTAGCTTCGGACTTTTAACTGCCATCTCCCAGATCGAAGTTGACAAGCTTTTCACCATCGTCGAGAAGGCGCAGCAGATGGGAATAATCTTCCCGAGCTCCCGGGGACCTGCCAGCCCGTTCATCTTCACCCATGAGCTGGTTCGTCAGACCCTGCTCGCCGGCATCTCGGCTCCGCGCCGGCAGTACCTGCATGCCGGCGTCGCCGACGCGATGGCGCGGCTCCAACCCGATGCCGGCGAAGAGCGGGCTCGCTTACATCTGGACAGATGCTAGCGCTCTCTGGCTCTTAGCGCATTTGCCTGGAGACGAGTTGCGGCCTCAGGATGTCGCTCACGAGGAACAGATCCGTGAGCAGCGCGCGGAGATGGAACGACGCATTGAGATTGTCGATCAGTTGAGAGCTGATTGAGGGCTGGGCCAGGACCAAATCAATAGCGGCGAGCGAATCTCGTGCGTCGCGGTCTAGTACGGCAAGGAAGGATTGATACTTTTGGGCGGGCTCGAGGCGCTGCTCTTTCACAACCTTCGGGCATTCTTCGGCCAGCTCCGCAATAGCGGCCGCAGCGCGCTGCAGAAATTCGCGAATCTGTGCGCCCGGCTTGCCACCTTCGTCACTCGGACGTCCTTGCGCGGCGTATGCCAGCATGAATTCGTAGCACTCTTCGACAGTGTTGCAATGTTCCTGGATTTCGGCCGGCATCGCTCAGTCCTCCCCCTTCGAGCCGCTGAGCCTCTGCGCCGCACGCGACGGATTAACTGCCCAACGCTCGGGATCGTGTTCTTCCAGATAAAACTCGCGACTCATCCAACCGAAGATCATCGACTTGGTGATCGGGCGCTTTTCCGGGCGAATCCCGAAATAGATATGCACCATGATCAATGAGATCAGTCCTACACCCGCCAGACCGTGCAGCACGTAGATCATGCCCCAGGTCATATCGGTGAAGAGATATGGATTGCGGGGAAGGAAGATCGTGCGCACGCGAAACATCATGACCACGCCGGTGGCGATCGCGGACAGGCCAGCGACGATGATGGCGCCATGATAGAGCTTGTTCTCCAGCGGATACTTGGCGAACTTTCTGGGCAGGGGAGCGGGCCGTCCTATAGACCGCAGAACTCGGTGGTACGCGTCGGTCATGTCGATTCGGTCGGGCCAGATCGACCAGAAGTCCAGCCAGAACGAGGCGTGGAAGATGTGAAATAGAATCGACACGGTCAGCACGGTGCCCGCGATCCAGTGATAGGTCACCCAGTCGAACTGCACACCAAGCCTCGGAAGAAAGGCCGTGAACAACAGCGTCAACATGGCGGCCGCCATAATCCAGTGGAACATGCGCGCCACTTGCGAATGACGGGGCACGCGCGCTGGTATCTCGGATGCGGCCGGAGCCGGAATTTCCGGCGCGAACTGCCGTGGCTTGGCGAAGTATCGCACGTAGGTGGCGTGAACCATGAAGAAGGCCACGCCTGCGATCACCGCGACCCATATCAAGAACCATGCGATGTGAGTGGGAACTCTCAGTCCCCACGGATCGATAGCCCATTGCAGGAAACTCATGTCGCTTGCTCCACGCCGCCGATAGCGCGCTTCACCAGGTTTCTCATCAGCGGAATTTTGTAGGCGTTGAATTGCAGCGGGACCGCGCCTTGCACCGCCAGTTCACCGGCCATCTGGCCGGTGGCGGCGTTCGCCGGCATGCCACGCACTGCGCTTTCGACAGTCTTCAATCGCAACGGACGCGCCGCGGCGCCGTTCACCGCGATGCGGATTTCGCCGATCCGGTCGCCGGATATCGCCATCGCCGATGCGATGTTCAAAAGCGGAAAATCCCAGACGTTCCGGTCGCGCACCTTCTCAAAATAAAATTTCGCACCGGCCCACTTCGACGGAATTAGAATCGCCGTCAGCAGATCGCCGGGCTCCAGGATGTGCAGTCGCGTGATGTCGATGTCAGGACCAATGAAGTAGTCTTCGGCGTTGACGATGCGTTCTCCCTTGCGTGTTTGGATCACGAATTTGGCGTCAAGCGCGATCAGGGCTGGCGCAGTGTCCGAAGGATTCACTGCGACGCAGCGATCCGCGTGCAGAATCGCGTGCTCGCGGTTGCGGCCCTCAGGCGTGTCGGCATAACAGATGTTTCCGCCCGCGCGGTAGCAGGGCCAGCCGGCGCGGTAGTACCAGCATCGCGCGTCTTGCGACACGTTGCCGCCGATCGTGCCCTGGTTCCGGATCTGCGGCGAAGCTACCAGCTCCGCAGCTTGCGCCAGCAGCGAGTACTTCTCTCGAATGACTGGATGCTGCGCGACTTCAGTAAGTGTGGTCATCGCGCCGATGTCGATCCCGTCACTGGTGGTGCGAATTCCGCGGAGTTCCCCGATCCCGCTCAGATCGACCACGGTCTTGGGTTTCTTGATACGGTCCTTGAGCCAGTCGAAGCTGTCGAGGCCTCCGGCCAGCACCCAGCCGTCGCTTCCGTTCTCTTCGAGCAGCCGCCGCGCCTCGGCAATGGAATTTGGCTGAAGCAGCTCGAACGCCGGCATAACATCTCGGATTACAGCCATAACTGTCTCTCCTGGCTCTCAGCTAAATGTAGGCCATCAGAGGATGTTGCATCGGCCGCCCGGCTTCGAGTGAGGTCAGGATGGTGTCGAGGTTGACCGGTGCGCGCCGAAAAATTTCATCTCCGAGCGCATCCGTCAGCGCGTTCAGGATCGATGCGCATCCTCCGCCAACCGGCGGCTCACCCACGCCGCGCGCGCCCACAGGAGTTTCCGGATCAGGAATATCCAGCGCGCCCCACTGCATGTTCACCGGCACATCAAGAATCGTTGGAGGCTTGTTCTGGTAGAAACGCGTCGACAACATCGCGCCGTAGTGGGGGTCGTAGACCCACTTCTGGCCGATCGCATGGCCCATCCCCAGAACTGAGCGGCCGAGCACCTGGCCGCCGAGCGAGCGCGGATGAATGACCGAGCCAACGTCGGCGTATGCGAGGAAATCCACGATGTCGTATTTGCCGGTCTCGACGTCGACCTCGACTTCCGCGAAGCTCGCGACATAGGAAAACGTCTGGCCGTCGCGGGGATAGTTATCTTTGGCGGCAGCAACCAGACCCTGGCCCGCCATGGCCGCCACCGACGCCTTGGTCAATTTGTGCAGGTCGGGCGCCGCTTCGTGGCCGTCGTAGACGCCGCCGAGTTGAATCGCGCGTTGAGCCGCTTGCGCTAATGTCATGCCGCGGCCGTCGCCCTTGCGGAAGACGCGCTCGTTGGCAACCTCGTAGTCCTCGGGCCCGCCGCCAAGACTCTTCGCTGCGATCTCCTGCAGTTTCTTCCTCGCATCCATCGCGGTTGCGTACGCGGCGCGCGTCATCGCGTGAGTCGTCTGGCTGCCGCCGGACACGCAGGTGAACGGGAGGTTATTGGCCGAGTTGCCCCAGACGACGTCGCACTTTTCCCATGGCACACCAAGGACCTCCGCACCCGCGCGGTGGACGTCGATCACCGACTCAGTTCCCAGGTTGCCGATCCCGGACTGGAAGGTGACGCGGCCATCGGGTTTGATGACAAGAAGGCCGTCGAAGCCGATCGTGCCGCCGACGAAACAACTGAGCGAGACGCCCACGCCGCGCGCCTTCGAGCCGATCCGTTTCGGTGTGCGTGCGATTCTTTCCTGCCATTTGAACTGCTCCGCGCCGCGATCGAGGGCTTCCTTGAGAAATGCGCTGGTAGCATGCAGCCGTTCGCCATTCACCGGGGCTCCGAACGGCGCCTTGCCTTCGGGACAGTTGATGCGCCTAATCGCTACCTGGTCCAGCGAGAGCTTGCGTGCCGCTTTCGCGATGATCGGTTCGATAATCATGATGCCCTGCAAGCCGCCGGGAGAACTCTGCGCGCTGCGGGGCGGAGTGTTCGTCAGGATCGTAGCGCCGCGCCAACGCATGGCTTGCGGCTGATACAGGAGCGAAACGATACGGCCGGAGGTGGGGACATCGCCCTGTGCGTCGTAGGGACCGTTGTTGGAAATAACGAACATGTCGAGGGCGGTGATCCGTCCCTCTCTCGAGAAGCCGACTTTCATCCGGCCCATGAGGCTGGGCCGCGCGCGGCCGATGAAGGTCTCTTCCTCGCGGCTGATGCGCATCATGACCGGAGCGTTCGCCTTCTTCGACAGGAGCGCGGGGATGACCAACGAAACTCCAGCCGTGACTTTGCTGCCGAAGCCGCCGCCGGTGTATTCGCTGATCAGCACGACTTTGCCGCGGTCGATATTCATCCATCTTGCGATTGCCGGCGCAGTTTTCTCGGTGCTCTGCGTGCCGGTGTAAATGTAGACCTTCCCATTCTGCCAGTAGGCCATGGTGCTGCGCGTCTCGAGCGTTTGATGACTGGTGTCCGGGGTCACGAACGTTTCGTCGAGGACGAGCGCGGCACTGTTGAAGCCTGCGTCGAGGTCGCCGTACGACCATTGGTCGGGCGTCTTGCCCATCGGCAATTGACCGTCCCTGGCGTTCGCGAAATCCTCCTCGGTCCATTTGAGTTCGCCGATAGTTGGCGGCTGGCTTGGTGGCGCTCCGGAGGCGGGCGTTGCCGGCATGATCCAGATGTTCCCGTCCAATCTTGGATTCGGCCCGCCCGGCCGCAGAGTCTCGAGCGGATCGATCACGAATGGAAGCGGCTCGAGATCGATGTGAATCTTCTCGATCGCATCCGCGGCAGTGAGTTCGTCAACCGCGGCGATGGCGAGGATCGGCTCGCCCTGGTACACCGGCTCCATCGTGAGCCCGCGTTCGCTTTTCGGGTTGGCCTTGATCACGGTGCCGTTGTCGGTGAGGCTGTCAGCCGGCGGTGGGACATCATCGGCCGTGAGAATTGCCCTCACACCGGGCATCGCAAGTGCCTCGCGCGCGTCGATGCTCCGAACGCGCGCATGCGGCATCGGGCTGAGCAATAATTTGCAGAACAGCATGCCATCGGCATGATAGTCCTCGGCGTATTTCGCTTGTCCTGTGACCTTCGCGTACAGGTCTGGAGTTTCGTAGTCTTTGCCGATCAGCCTGCGCCCAACGCCAAACACCTGCTGATTATTTCCGTCAGGCATGGCTGGTCCTCCTCATATTTTCAGCCCCACGCATCAGCGCAGTGAGGATCTTGTCGTAATCCTGGCATCGGCACAGGTTGCCCGAGACGCCATTCGCCAGCTCAGTCCGCGTGGGATTGGGATTGGCCTTCAGAAATCCCACCGACGTCATGATGAAACCGGGCATGCAGAACGCGCATTGGAACCCTTGTTCATCGACGACGCCCTGCTGCATGGGATGCAGAGTTCCGTCGGCATTCGCCAGTCCTTCGATCGTCAGAACCTTGCGGTCGCGCACTGTGTGGGTGAGCACCGAGCATGCATAGTGAGGCACGTCGTCAATCAGCACCGTGCACGAGCCGCATTCGGCGCGGTCGCAGCCCAATTTTGTGCCGGTCAGTCCCAGCTTGTGGCGCAACGTCCAGGCGAGCGTCTCCTGCTTCATAACGTCGGCGCGCCGATTCTGCCCGTTGACGTTGATCGTAAGCAGCCGTGCGCCTGTGACGCCGGATTGAGCTAGTAGAGTGGACGCACGGAATAGGTACCCAGCCGAGGAGACAGCCGCGCCGCCGACGATGACTCCTTTGATGAAGTCACGTCGCGAGATCACCGGGAGCATGCTTCTGATCGTTGGCTCGATACTGTCGCTCATCTAAGAGATACCTCCTGCCGGCGACGAAGAGTGCATATTGCACGCCTGACCCATCCAGACGTGGGAGTCAGCATCCGGGTCGCCGCTGAGTCTCAGCGGGGTGCCTATCGAGAAAGGCGTGAGAATTCGCGGCACAACGTGCGGCTCGCTCCGCCTTTCATCCACGGCAAAGCGTGGTGCCGAGGTGACCGCGTCACAAGTTGTGCAGTCGTTTTTCACGCCTGCACAGCCGGAGCGTTGAGGAAGTTAATTGTGCAGCAAGAATCGCCCACACGGTCAGAGCACGCGCTTTCTGTCTCCCTCCCCCAACAGAAAAGTTCGGCCGTGTGGGCTTTATCCTTTTTGTCGGCGATTCGACGCCGCGGAGTGAATCGAAATGGATGATCAGATTCAGTACACGATTGCCGTGGTCCTGGTATCCGTCGCTTCGGTCCTGACCGGTGTGGCAGCAGCGTTGTGGATTCTGTAACACGAGCCGTCAAGGTAGGTGAGTAATGGATAATCCAGGTACGCGAATGGAGTTGATCGGTCCGGCGCGCGAAGAACTCTCGTATCTCGCCGACGCCGTTATGCCCGCACAGTTTTACCCAACGCGGCGCGGCTCGGCTTCAGTCGAGCCGATCGTGCGTCTGATGGGCGGCATTCTTGCCGATGCGGTGCGATGTTTTCAGCGCAATTTCGATGCGCGTACTCAAACCAGAAGGCAGGAATTCCGGGAAGCCAAGTTCTGGATTTTCTATGACAAAGGCGAAGGACCTTTTTCTTTCGAGGACGTGTGCGATGCTCTGGGAATCGATCCGCGTCGCTTGAGGCTTTTGATTACTCGCTGGGAGAAAAATAGACGCCCCGAGGATAAGCCGCGAATGATTCGGCGTTCCGCAGTTAACACTGGCGGCCGAATGCAAGCGCGTCGAGGAAAGGGATGAGCGGGCAGCTTTCGAAGCGATCTCTCGCATCCAGCGGGAACCAGAGAGAACGATAGTGACGTCGGTCTTCTAGTCGATCGCATCTCCGTAAATCGTCCCATACGCGACAAATCACGGGAGTCTCACATTCACGCCGATGGTATAATCGGAGGTGATTCCCTTAGTCGCAAACTTGTGCGGTGACTATTCACGCCTCCACAGTCGCGTGCCGAGTTCCCTAACCTTTGCAAGCAAGCAAACAAAATGCGAATCAGCCCAACTACTACTGCATTGCGCAACACTTTCGGCGCGACAGATGCCGATACTGGTGTTGCGCCGTTCTTTCGGCATGAGCACGACAAAAGTCCTGTCGCGCTGAGCGTCGTCGGCCTAACCAAGCGTTACGGCACGACGACCGCGGTCAGCGGACTGGATTTCGAAATCGGCGAAGGAGAAATTTTCGGCCTGCTGGGCCCCAACGGAGCAGGCAAGACCACTACGATTGCGATGCTAGCGACGCAGCGGCAGCCCTCAGCGGGAGATGCGACGCTGTTCGGTCATAGCGCGCGCAAAGAGTCGTATCGCGTTCGCCAGATGATCGGTCTTGCGCCGCAGGAAGTATCGCTTTACCCGGCGCTTACTGCGGCGGAGAACCTGCAGTTCTTCGGACGAATTTATGGAGTGAAGGAGTCCGAGCTGCGCGAGCGCGTCGGCGAGTTGCTGGCGCTAGTGGGCCTGGAAGCTCACCGCGACAGCCAGGTCCGCATTTTTTCGGGCGGCATGAAGCGCCGTCTTAACCTGGCAACTTCGCTGGTACATCGGCCGAAACTCATCCTGCTCGACGAGCCGACCGCCGGCGTCGACCCGCAATCTCGCGAGCAGATCCTGAAAATCATTGGCGGCCTGCGCGATGACGGCAACGCAATCCTCTACACCACGCACTACATGGAAGAGGCGGAGAGACTGTGCGACCGCCTGGGAATCCTGAGCGAGGGCAAGCTCGTCGCGATGGGCACTCTCGATGCGCTGCTGAGCAGTCTGGAGTTCGGGGAGATCATCGAGTTGCGGGGGCTGACGTCTGGAATCGATCTTGCCGCGATACAGACCTTGAGAGGTGTCAGCCGTATCGAGCGCGGCGACGGCGTCGTTCGGCTGTATGTAAAACGCGCCACTGATTACTTGTGGCCGCTTCAGAAGATTATCAGTCGCGCAGGTCAAAATGTGCGACTCAAGATTGCGCCCCTCAGCCTCGAAAACCTGTTCCTCCACCTGACCGGAAGGGAGCTTCGCGATTGATGCGTATCGCGTCGTTCATGGTCGCGGTCTTGTTGCTCCTGGTCGCTCCGGCTCGGGCCGCCACCCCGCTCGAATACACGCGCACGACTCTCGAGCAGGCGCGTGTGATCGTCGCGAATGGTCAGACTCACAATGAAAAGCTGGCGGCCCTGTCGGTCCTGTTCAGCAAATTTCTCGACACTGACGCGATGGGCCGAGAGGCACTCGGGCCGCACTGGTCAAGCTTCACGCCCGAGCAGCAGAAGGAGTTCCTGGGTCTGTTCCGCGAACTCCTGCAGCGGACCTACGTGCAAAAACTCCTGCTCTTCGAGAATCCCAACTTCGTTTACGCAGGCGAGCAACTCACCGGCGGGGGCGCAGTCGTCGACACTAAAATCGTGACGCCGCGCGATCAGTTCGACGTTACCTATCGCCTGAAACCCGCGGGCGATACCTGGATGGCAACCGCAATCACAGTCGAAGACGTGAGTCTGACCGCCAACCTCGGCAGCCAGCTCAACGATCTCCTTTCGCGGATGAGTGTCGGCGACCTGCTCACCCTGATGCGACGGAAATACGGCAACGCCAGCGAGGCGGCACAGTCATGAAAACGGTTGCCGTGACGCTGAAGGATCTCCGGCTCATCTGCCGCGACCGTTTCGGCCTGATTGCGCTGCTGTTCGTTCCCATCGTGGTAATAATGGTCGTCGCGTCTGCCACTCAATCAGGCGACGGCAGCAAGAGCATCCTGTTTCCCGTCGTCAACGAAGACCAGGGTCCGGTCGCGACTGCGCTGATCCGCGCCTTTCGCGAGCATCTTGACGTGCGCGAAGTTTCCCGCGCCACGGCGCAGCATCTGGTCGCCGAGGCCAACGACGCTCCTGCCGCGCTCATCCTGCCGCCCGAATTGAGCAAGCGTTACCTCGCGCAAAAGCCCTCCACCGTTGAAATGATGACTGATCCCGCACAGTGGCGGGAGCTCGAGGCAATCAAGGTGGTGATGCTGCTGGCCGATCGCGAGACCGCGTCGCTCGGCGATCCCTTCAGCCAGGAACTGCTGACCGTGAAGGAGCACAACATCACCGGCGACCACGTCTCGTTCTCGTCGCTCGAGCAGAACATCCCGGGTTTCAGCCTGATGTTCGTCCTGCTCACTTTGATCTTCAGCGTGTCGCTCGCGCTCCGCGAGGAGGAAGTGTGGGGCACGAGCGCGCGGCTTTCTGTCGCTCCCGTGCGGCCCGCGTCTCTGCTGGGCGGGAAGCTGCTGGCGCGTCTGGTGGTGGGCACGGCGCAATTGCTGCTGCTGCTGGTGTTCGGTCATTTCGTTTACGGACTCAGGCTTGGACACTCACCCGTCGCGGTTGTCCTGGTAGCGACGGCGGTGGTCGCCTCGATGACTTGCTTCGCCGCCGTCGTCGCAGTCTTTGTGCGCACGCGCGAGCAGGCGATCCCGGTTGGTCTGGCGGTGGCGTTCGTGCTGGCTTCACTCGGCGGACTGTTCTGGCCTCTATACGACCTGCCGAGGTCGATGCAGCACATCGCGAGCGGGCTCATCACCACCTGGTCGATGTCCGCGGTGCAGGACGTGATCCTTCGTGACAAAAGCGTCGCCGCAGTTTCGACGGAGCTGCTGGTGCTCGTTGCCTACGGCGTCGTGTCTTTCCTGATCGCATTGCGGCTGTTCCGCTACGGAGGCGAAGCTCATTCGTGATAAATCATTGCACATCGAAAGCACTCAACCGCTCGGTCCTGCCGTTTGCGGTCGCTGTCGCATTTCTCGTCACCATCGGCCTGACCGGATGCTCCACGCATGGCTCCGCGCGAGACGAGCAAGCCATGGCGTCTGACTTGCCATCCGCGAGCGAGGGGATGGACTACGATCCGTGGGAGTCTTTCAACGACAAGACCTTCTACTTCAATTTCAACCTTGCCGACCATTACGCGATAAAGCCGGCCGCCAAGGTGTGGTCGGACGTCTTTCCACAGCAGGTGCGACAAAGCCTGGCCAACGCGTTCTACAACATCGCGATGCCGCGGCGGTTCGTGAACAAGGTTCTGCAAGGGCGGCTGCCGGGAGCGGGTGAGGAGCTCGCGCGATTCGTAGTCAACACCACAGTCGGATTTGCCGGATTCTTCGACGTCGCCTCGCGCCTGGGTCTCGACAAGAGTGAGGCGGACACCGGAGAGACCTTTGCTGTTTATGGCGTGAAGCCCGGGCCTTACCTGGTATTGCCGCTGCTGCCCCCGCTGGACGTGCGCGACGCGTTCGGCTTCGCGGCGGACTCATTCATGGACCCGCTCTCATGGTTCATCACGCCGATCGCTGCTGATTTTGGGCGCGCCGCCGCGCAGAGGATTAACGAACGCGCGGACAACATGAAACTCTATGACGATGTCGAGGATACTTCGCTCGACCTGTACGCCGCGGTGCGCAACGGCTACCTCCAGCGCCGCCGCAAGTTCATCGACGACGCCATACGCGATCGGGATCGAGCTTGGGAAAAAATCTCCGATCCTTTCGAGTCGCATGAGTGATGCCCGCGGCACAGCCTTGAGCGGCAACTATTCACGCCTAATGGTCAAAGGCCGAAATTGAAAGGCCGTACCTGCCGATTTAGGAGAATAGCAATGACACTCAATAGATTTGCGACGGTCGCTGCATTGGCGTTGACGATTACGTTGATTTCCAGCGCCATACCTGTGGGTGCCCAAGTGACACCTGGAGATTTTATCACTCCCGACAACGCTTCAAAGGTCCAGTCGTTGGTCAGTCCCGGAAATTTTATCCTCGTCAAGCAAGGCATGACGATGAAAATAGTTCCGACTGGCCATCTCGATTGGCCGCCGCCCTATAAGGCCGCCACCGAGCGATATTCGCCGCAAGTCACACTCACTTCTGACGGCGATCTCAAGAATTACGTCGCCGGCCTGCCGTTTCCACTCGTCGATGCCAATGACCCGGAAGCGGCCACCAAGATCATGTGGAACTTCGCGTTTCGTCCGCTGTACAGCGATGACCTGGATGAGCGCAACGTCGAAGCTGTGAGTCATAGGGCAAGCTCGACCAACGAAATCGAGCACTTCACGTTCGGTCACATAGGCTTCTACAAGTCTATTGGACGGACCGAGGTTGCTCCGATGCCGATCGACCCCGACCTGATGAAGACCGGCATAGTGTCTCGCGCCGGAGCCTATCCGATCCTGGAGCCCGCCGAGATGCGCGGGGCGGGAATAATCAGGCAGAGCTATGCCATTCCGGGTTTCGAAGACGCGGTCTGGGAATATAGCGCGGATGCCCGAAGGCTGAGGCGTCTGCCAGCCACGGAGCTCTCGGATGCATTCGGAGTGGTCAGCCACGACGGAGTGGGCCCAAATTATGGTGGTGCGCCCGGAGCTACGACCTATGCCTCCACATGGGATCCCGAGTCGGCGTTTGGTTTTGCGGCCAGAATCCAGGACTACACCTACCGGCTGCTAGGCGAGCGACCGATGCTGGCGTCGGTCGAGGCCGCGAATTCTCCCGCGCAGCCTTGCGCCACCGACGGCGGGCGCTCGGTCTGCCCAGAGAACTGGGAAATGCGCCACGTTTATATGGTCGAAGCGACTGCTAAGCCTGGCATCTCTCCTGTGAGTAGCAGCGTGATTGTTCCGGAGCGTATTTTCTACATCGACTCGGAAGGATGGTTTATCACCGCCTCCGATCTTATGAACGAGCAGGGCGAGCTGTGGAAGACGATCACGATCTTCCATGCATATAGCGATCGAGCGGCGCCGAACGCCCGGGTCGCGATCTGGCCTTTCAAACGCATGTTCGAGACCGCGCTGGTTGACGAAGATGTGACCAGCGGTTTTTCGACGGTGGTTTATTCGCCGGGACACAACGGCAATGACGACAGCTTGTTTATCAACATGGGCGCCGTCGACCGGAATTTCTTCACGCCGGAAAAAATGGTGCAGGCTGGCCACTAAGCCGCAAACAGGTGGCGATGTGCATAACATCGCCACCTGCGCATGCCGCTACTGAATCGGGCAACGATCCGAATCGCGCTGCGCTCCCGCTGCTCTCTGCGAAGCTTTCAGATCGAGTCTGAAATTTGCGAGGGCTTGCTCGCCTTGACGCGAATCGCGCCAACCTAAGGGAATGTGCGGTCATCTTTCACGTCAGGTGGGGGAGTCCGTCACGCCTATCGATTGGTACCGAGCGTTTTCGCCAGGAGGGAATTACGTGAAAGCGCGATTGTTGCGGCTCGGCCAGATATTTCTGGCAGCTGCGCTGATTTTCCCGTCCTCTCCGTCCGCGGTCCTCGCAGATCAGGCCCATCTGACTCTGGCTTCGGCGCTGGACCAGGCCCGCATGCAGAATCCGCAACTGGCAATGGCGCGAGATCGGGTGTCGGAGGCCGAAGGGATGCGCGAGCAAGCCGGGCTCGCTCCCAACCCCACGCTTTACGCTCCGTCGGAAAACACCCCACTCGGAGGCTCTCAGCCTTTCACCTTTGGCAACGATACCGATGATTACGTCTATCTGATCCAGAAGATCGAGTTGGGCGGTAAGCGAAGCCGGCGGGTCGCGTTTGCCTCTGACAAGGTTGGTCAGATCAACATCCAGTCAGAGGTGGCGATGCACCAGTTGCTGGCGCGCGTGGCAACCGCCTATTGGATGGCCGCGGGCTCGGAATCGCTCGACCAGTTATACAAACGGGAGGTGAACACGCTCGATGACATTGTCGACTATAACCGCGCGCGTGTTCAAAAAGGCGCGACAGCCGAAGCCGACCTGATCAGGATTCAGCTGGAAAGCGATAGACTTAAGGCGCAGGCCAGGCGGGCCGCCGAGCAGTCCCGGCGCTCCCTTATCTCGCTCTATCGGGAAATGGGCGCCACCGCTTTCCCGGACTCGGTTGTATTCACCGACCGGCTCGATGATCTGGCGAAGATTCAGCCGCCGGACCTTCAGACCGCAATCTGGTCGGACTCGGCCGCCTGGTGGGCCATTCGGGGCAGAACCTTGAGCAACGCATCCCGCCTCGATCCATAATCCGATAACGCGGACGCAACCTCGGCGCGAATTGCGATCTCCTGATCCGTGACGGCGTCCTTTGCGCCCATCACTTGGGCCTGAGCTGCCGCTATCTGGCCTTGGTTACGGTCGAAAATGGGTAGCGGCACCTGGTGGCTTCGCGGGATCAACCTCAACCTATCCGCCTCGATCGGCTTCATCGCACTGTTCGGCGTCGCCGTGCTCAACGGCGTCGTGATGGTGAGCCACATCAATCTCCTTCGCAGCCAGGGTTTGAAAATAGATCGGGCGGTTCGCGTCGGTGCTGCCGATCGGTTGCGTCCGGTCATGATGACAGCCTTGGTTGCGAGCCTGGGATTCATCCCGATGGCGATGGCCACCAGCATCGGAGCGGAAGTTCAGCGGCCGCTGGCAACGGTGGTGATCGGAGGGCTCATCACCGCCACCATCCTGACTCTGTATCTGCTGCCGCTCTTTTACCCATGGTTCAGCCCGCCCGACTCAACCGCCGGGCGCTGAGCCTAAGCAATGGGAGTTCAGAGACGCGTTCGACCCGGGCCGTGCGGCTCAGGCCAAGTGTGCGCGGCGATACATCGTAACCACTGCCGCTCCTCCAAGTCCGAGATTGTGCTGGAGGGCGACCTTTGCGCCCGCAACCTGCCGCTTGTCCGCTTCGCCCCGCAATTGCCAGTTGAGTTCCGCGCACTGCGCCAGGCCGGTCGCGCCCAGTGGATGACCCTTCGAAATCAGCCCGCCCGACGGATTCACGACCACCTTGCCACCGTAAGTGTTGGCGCCCGCGTCGACAAATTCACCGCCCTTGCCTTCGGGGCATAGCCCCAGCGCCTCATAAGTGATCAGTTCGTTGCACGAGAAGCAGTCGTGGAGTTCGACCACGTCGACATTCTCGGGGCCGAGACCGCTCTGCTCATAGACCTTATGCGCGGCCGCCTTCGACAGGTCGGCGCCGACCATCTTGATACAGCTATTCTCGGAAAACGTGCTGGCAAAGTCGGTCGCCATCGCCATGCCGAGAATCTCGACGGCCTTGTTCTCGAGGCCATGCTTCTTGACGAAGTCGCCGCTGGCCAGAATTGCGGCGCCCGAGCCGTCGGAAGTCGGGCAGCATTGAAGCTTGGTGAGCGGCTCATACACCATCGGCGCGCTGAGGATTCCTTCGAGTGAATACTCGTCCTGGAATTGCGAGTAAGGGTTGTTCACCGAATGCTTATGGTTCTTCCATCCGATTTTCGCGAACTGCAACGCGGTCGTGCCGTAGCGCTCCATGTGCTCGCGTCCGGCGTTGCCGAACATCTGCGCCGCCGGCGGTGCCGGCGCAAATCCGCGCAGGTTGGCCATCAGCTGGACGTGCTTGTCCATCGGATTGATGCGGTCCGTGTACTTGGCGCCGAGCGAGCCCTTCTCCATCTTCTCGAAGCCGAGCGCCATCACGCAGTCGGCGATACCGCCCTCGACGAACTGCTTGGCCATGAACAACGCGGTCGACCCGGTCGAGCAGTTGTTGTTGACGTTGTAGATCGGGATGCCGGTCATCCCGAGTCCGTAAAGGGCGCGCTCGCCGCAAGTCGATTCTCCGTAGCAGTAGCCGACCACCGCCTGCTCGACGTTTTCGTAGGCGATCCCGGCGTCCCGCAGAGCTTTGGTCCCGGACTCCTTCGCCATATCGGGATAATCCCACGCCCGCGAGCCCGGCTTCTCGAACTTGGTCATCCCGACGCCGACGACGTATACCTTCCGTCCCATTTTTAGTCTCCCTACCAGAGCATTCCTTGAGGACTTACAGCGTTCCTTGATGACTTACCGGGATGGCACGCACTAATCAACCATTTGCGGAACGCTCTCCAGGGCGGCTGTTGAATAGGGTCAGCCCGGATCAGCGATGGTCGGATTGCAGGACAAAGTATCTATCGTTTACGATCTGGAGATCCGACGGCTTCATCGAGTACGCCGCCAGCAAGCCGGTCACCTGTCCATACAGCTGGTTACTATCGATAGCCCTGAATTGCGGATTGGTTTGTTCTGCGAATGGGTCGTTGTCACTCGACAGATCCTCGTATTCGCCGGGAGCAAACAGATGTGCCGCGACATACACCTTGCCACCAGCGTGAAGGGTGGAATCGATACGGCCTTTCAGGACTGACTGCCAGGTTCTATCGGGGTCTGCTGTGGCGATAATATCGTCGGCGATTGATATGGCAGGGCTCGGTGGGGACATTTTAAGAATGTCCAACAAGAGTCCGTAGTCGGACCCACCATGAGCGGCCCCGCTCAGAACAATAAAGACATCGTGGCCGGAAAGATGCTTGTCAATTGCCCTGAGTGCCGGTTCCGGGACACTAACACTGGCCTCAAGGTCAGATGAGTGGTTGGCGTATACATTCCATGCGCTTACAAGGGCCACCGCGATCAGAAATACGTCCAGTCGAGGCCAACCGAGCTCCTTCAAGATCAAACCCAAACAAAGGAGAGCGGGTAGGGTGCCGAGAACCCAGTAGTGCTCGGTGGCGCCCTCCCACGAGAAGGCAAATCCCCACCACGTCAGAGTTGAAAGAGCCGCGAGCAGGAACAACGGCGTGCTCCGAGTCAGCGACGATAGGCACCGCCGCGTATCCGTGCGTAAGAGAAATACCAGCATCGCCGCGACAATGAGGAGTCCGAGTGTTCCGTAGAGAGTTAGTACTTCGGACTTTGGCAGGTTGTCCGCGAGGTACTGTTTGAATTGAGAGGTCTGGATTAGCGATCCAGACCATCCCGCGATAGCTCGCGCGAAAACGGCTGGAAGTCCTATATGAAAGATTTGAGGCGGATGCAAGTCCTCGGCGTAGCTGGTGGACCAGCGGACCAGGCTGTCGTTTGCATCGATGGTCCTCCAAAATAAAATGTAAATCGCCAGAAGCCCAATCGAAACGATGGCTGACCACAGAAGGCTCCGCGCAAGCCTCCTAGGGAGGGCGTCTTTTCCGTAGTTTGAAAGAACGATCGCCGCGGGAGCAATCAACAATGCAACCGCCTGATGAAAGCATGCGGACAAGACCAGACAGATCGCGGCAGCGGCCAGCCGCCACACTCCGGGCAAACTATGATCTCCCGAAGACCAGCAGAGAAAATATAAGACGAGAAATAGCGACGCGAGCGGGTACGGATGGTTCTGCAAAGTCACCCACCAAAAGGCCGGACTGAATGCAAGCAGTATCGTTGCGGCGAAGGCGAAACTTCGATTGCCAACGGCGTGTCGCAACAAAACGAAAAAGAAGAACAACGCAACGCAACCCACAACAATCCCAACAACCTGAAACGCCGCTGTTGCAGGAGGACCTACTCCACCTGCGACGTTCGCGAAAACCATCTGCACTGCATTCCATAAGACATGATGCGGATTCGCGTTGTACCAGGCTCCCGGTGCAATCGCCCATAAGCGGTACATGTAACCGTCGTAGTCGAACAGCGGCGGTCGAAGCAGTAGGTACACCAGTGAGCAGGACACGGCGACGGTGATGCCAAGGCCCCAATCGGTCGCCGCGAGGCGTTCCGGGAGAGTTTCCCACTGTCCAGTTTCTACTCGCCGGTCTCTCGTTACTTCAGGTCGCGAAAGTCGCCGTCTCGGTGAAGTGCGTTCTCGTGAATTCGATGCGCCTGGCATTTCGCTCAGTGGGCGGTAGCCGCCGCCGTCTTCAGCTTGCAAACATTGCTCAACGACTCAATCGTGTAGGTCGCGTCGGCGAATGGGCGCGTATCGACGTCGCGAGCCTCACCTACCTGTTCGAGAAATGTCAGACCGCCGTCATAGGCCAGGTTCGGATTCGTTCGATAGGCGGGATCGGTGATTGCTTCCTCAAGCGGAATCAATTTGACTCCCTCGCTATGCCAGTGACGTAGCAGCCCGTCTAGCGTCAAAGCGTCGAACGCCCCGATGTGGACGAGCAGGATTTGGTCAACATCGCGTCCAAAGAGTGTCTTCGCCAATCTAACAGAATTGTTCAGATAGCTATCGGCAGCTTCGTTCACGTGCTGCATCAGCCATTCAATCGACTTCTGATCGTTCTGAATGCGGCACCTCTTGTAAGCGTCGTTCCAGGTCCAATCGAGATAGTCGACGGTCACCTCCGCGACTCGATAACCTTGTTGGGATAGATATCTTCGCACCGCATTGCGCTTGGCAAGAGTGTTGCCTTCGTCAAGCATCGGATAACGGAACATCTTCCGTTTGGCGATCAGCGGCGAGAAATTTGCCAGCGACGCGAGAACGCGATCCTGCCGTGCGATATCAGATGTGTAGCTGCTGACGCTCACCCGGCTAAGGTCTGGGTGCGAGTATGTATGATTGCCCAGTGGAATGCCTGCGCTCAGCCATTCCTTAAAGATAGCTACCTCTTTGTCGTCCCAGGCTTCATTGGTGAAACCCCACGCGCCCTTAGCGGCGCCATTGTCGGCAAGGGCTGAGAGGATTCCACGAGATATCGCATCTCGATCGATTCCAGGAAAGGGGTCGCCGTGAGTTGGCAGGTCGTCGACGGTAATCGCGACCCGCACGCCCGCGAGCGAGATGGCTTGCTTCGATTCAGCGGCCGTCGCTAGCCGGCAGGTGCAAAGGACCAGAGCGACCGCAAGGCCCAGCCATGGTACTGATGGCCAGAGGTGCTTTGCCAGGCGTGCGCCAGCCGCGGAACTATTGCACGTGAACTCGGAAGATCGAATTGCCGGAATCGTTGTGCGCAAGGCTCTTCAGGCGCGTCGCTTGGCAGCGGATGGTTCCGGCGAAGCCGCGTTCTGACTTACACGCAGAGAAAACCGCGTTCCCAAAACAGTGGCTATGTCCTCCCAACCGCTTCGTACACCGATAAAAACGGTTAGGGCATATATCAGCGCCGCGATGTTGACCGAACCGAACACCAGGAAAGCGTATCCACTGTGGATGAACCCTTCTACTGCGACATAAACCATCCACGGCATCGCCAGCACTGTAATGAGTGTGTAGGTGATGGGCGCTGCGGTCCGGCCCGGTACCTTAGGTGTGCGGATGAACGGCGAAGGCTGGCCGGTGACCGCCTGCCGAATCGACTTTAGCATCCCCGCAATGCTTACCGGGATTAGCAGAAGGTTGAACGAGTACATTCGGAAAACGTCAGGCCATCGATAGCCGCAGTTCTCGAGATCGCGCGCGTAGATCAAATAGTATGGCACCGCCGCCAGCACCAGCCACATCAGCGGCAGGGGCTGATTGTCCATGAAAGGTATCGTGACCATTAGCGCCATCGCGATAGCCGAGGAGACCGACGTCAGGCCATACAGCCGCAGAAACACCTCCGGCAACTTCCTTAGACGATCCTTACCAGCAATCGCATATTTGAGCAGTTTCGGGACTATCAGTAGTGGACCGTTTGCCCAACGCCTGCGCTGAATCACCAGCGCTCCAAAATCGCTCGGCGTCGCAGAGTAGGAAAGCCGCTCCGGGTAGTTGTAGATCTGCCATCCATGAAGCACGAGATCGATCGCGGATTCAGTATCCTCGACCAGCGTGTAATCGTGGATGTATCTCTTTATCGGATAACCGCGCTCGTAGACGATTTCCGAGATATCTGCGAGCGCGGCACGGCGCAGCATCGCGTTGGCGCCAACCCAGAACGACGCATTGAAGTAGGTCGATCCCTGGCTTGCAATCCATTGGACGTCCGTTTGCCCGCCAGCCATCCGCTCGAGCGTCCCGGGGCTGCCGGGCACCGCGCTGAAAGGAGATTGGACTACTCCGAATCGAGCGGCTTCCGGCTGATCCATGATGTGCGAAAGCGTCAGTGCGTAGTCAGCCAACAACATGCTGTCCGCGTCGAGTGTTATCACATAGTCAGCATCGGGAACGATCATCTGTGCGTTCTTACTGTCGCAGTCCTCGAGATGCAGGCCGCCCGCGCGAACCACCTCCTGCAGGTGCTTGCCCAGCAAGCCAAGGTAGCTGTTGAGATTCATAGCCTTGTTGGCGGCATGGGAGAGATTGGCGTAGCGCTTCCGTTCGAAGCTGGTGAGTCGCGCGGAAAAAAACGCCGCGAGACGACGATACTCGTGCTCCGCCTCGAACGGCGACAAACGTGAATTGGTACACGCGCGGGCCTCGAGCGCGTTTGCGCGATCGCGATGGCTGCTCGCAGGTTCGAGAAGAATTCGAGCCACGTAGAGTGCATCGTAGTGATCTTCGCCTGCACACCTCTGCGCTTGCGCCTCGAGCCACGACGCGACGTTGCGGTATAGTTTCGCCAACCGGTTGGACTCGAACGAACTCTCATAGCGACCGCTCTGCCGAGCCCGGAACTCCTCCAATTCGGCAAGGTACAGCTTCTCCTGTCGCCGCAACATCGATTCTATTTCGCGCGGTAACTTTCGGACCGCCGCCAGCAGTTGTGCATCCGCAGGCTCGACGGGATTCGGCGGATCGTCGATGAGGAGCACAACCCTCTTCGCCGGGTACTCCATCAAAGCCGCAAACATCAGGGTCCGGCGAACGACAGCCTCCTCTTCCCGAAAGGACGGCACCAATACCGCGAGCGAGCGCGGGCTCTCGTCGTCGTAAACAGATTCCAGCTGGTTCTGAGTCAGGGAGCGGTGGTCGCGCAGACGTAATAGATAGCCCAGCCGCGTCACCTGGTAGACGAGACTTCCGCTCATCAGGCATCCGAGGCATAGAAAGAAGAGCAGGTCGGCGGCAATCAGAAATGAATCGTGCCGTTCGATCCGATACAGCAGAATCCGCGCCAGTCCGTTCGTGACCGCGATCGAGGTGACGAGCTCGAAAGCGATCGCGAGCCAATTGTAAGCGATTTCGCGCGATATCTTCACACTCGGAAGAGAAGGTATGTCGTGCGCGCCAGAGAACTTACTGGTCCCGATCGTTGCCGCCGCCATTTGTGTCGGATCCCCCTTTTTGCTCCCTCAGTAACTGTCGTGACGAGTCATTTTAGAAGATGTATTTCAGCGACAGGCCAAAATTCATCGAGTTCCAACCCGCCGAGCCAGTTCCCGTCCAATATGTTTCCAATTCAGTCCCCTTTACCGGTCGAATCCCCAAGGCGAAAGCTGCCGATGCGCCCGGTCCGCTCGACGGTCCGTTTGAAAGCGGCCCGCTTTCACGCACCAAATCGTAGTTGAGTCCAAGCTCGGAATGTCCATAGATCCACGCGCGGTCGAACGTCAGTGCCGAGAACATCTCGTTCGACAAAGCGCGCTGAGGCGTCCAGTAACCGCTCGGTGCGTTGTGCGCGAACCCGGTGTAGTTGAAGCGGTATCCGGTCTCCAGTTTGATGCCTGCCAGGTCGAAACTGTATTGCGGCGACAGCGCGAAATCGTTCGAACTGTTGCCGTCGGTGTAGATGTGATGATGTGCCTCAGCGTCGGTGCTGATGTGCTCACTCAAGTCATCAGAAAGGCTCAACCCGAAGTCCGTCTGCCGGATGTTCGCCGCCATCGTTCGCGCCGACTCCAGCAGCGTATCTCGCGCAATCGTCGCGGTGACGGTGGCACCGCGGTAGCTAAAATGCGCCGCAAGCGAGCCGACAAGGTCAGTCGATCGCATCGCGCGCGCACTGCCGAAGCCGCCACCGACGCTCAATTGCTCCGAAAAATCCTTGCTGAAGCCGAGCGTCGTGATCTCAGCCGCCTGGACTTCGCCCGGAGCTTCGGACTGAACCCAATCTCGGCGCAGCGACATCATGACACCGTCGGAAAAGGCGGTCGCGATCGAGGTAGTCGTGAGATTCACGTAGTGCTCAGAATCGCTGTAGTAGTCGAACTGTGACGAGAGAGTGGGGCGATCGTCCTGATGCGCATCGGTGGCCCCGACCTCATCGTTATCGTCGGCACAGTCGCCATCTTTATGAGTGGTGTCGGAGTCCGTGCCGGCGTCGGACCTCGAAGGCTTCGCCGCCGTCTGCGTGTTACTATCCGATTGGTCGTCAGCACTCTTGGAATCATCGTCGCAGCTCTTATTTTGCTCGGCATCCGCAATGCTCTTCGGCTCAGTTGGGGGCGCACTGGAAACGACAGCTGAACCGGCGGATACGCTCGACGCGAGAGCCAGGATTGCGACGAAATGCGTGAGCGTGATCACGACGCTCAACGGGTAGGCGCGTTGCGCCGCCGCCGGCTTGCATGATGTGCCAGTTTCGCTCACCACCCCTGTTTTCCTGACGATCGGGCTGCTATCAACGATCCGAATTCAGATCCGTCCAACAACCAGTGCACAGAACTCCCCGAGGGCGATGAATTTAAGCGGCTGCTCCGAAGACTGCCAACAATGCGGCAGAGACGATTACCCCCGTTCGTTTGGAGCAAGGAGACTCTACGTAAGTCGCGAGCCAGTGTCTAGCGTCTACGTGGGTCGAGAATCATTGTCTCTCGGAATTGCACGCCCTCAGGGAATTAGACCCCACCGCTCTGATCCGAAGTTTTCCTGTTCATCAGAGCAGGCGCACAATCCGAAATGGCTGCGGACCTTCGGACCGTGAAATGTTGCAGCAATACCTGCGGATCGGGCAGTGTCACCGCCGGGATCCGCATTTGCGTTTGATCCGGTCAGCCCTGGGCTAGACCTGAGCGACGCCGCCATCCACGAACAATTCGGTTCCGGTGACGAAGCTGCTGTCGTCGGATGCTAGAAACACCACGGCCTTCGCTATCTCATCGGGTCGGCCGAGCCTGCCGAGCGGAACACCGTTGGCTAACGCCGCGGCGCGTTGCTCGCTCACCTCCGAAGAGGCCAGCAGGTTCTTCAGTCCGGGCGTCTCGATGGGTCCTGGGCTTACCGCGTTCACGCGAATCCGGCGATCCTTTAAGTCCATTGTCCACGTCCTCGCGAACGAACGCAGCGCCGCCTTGGTGGCGCTATAAACACTGTGCGCCGGGAACCCCTTACTGGCCACGATGGAAGCATTCAGAATGATCGAGGCGCCATCCGGCATCAGCGGAAGCGCTTTCTGCACCGTGAAAAGCAGGCCTTTCACATTGGTGTTGAAGTGAGTGTCATAGAACTCCTCGGTTATCGTGCCGAGCGGCGCATACCTGGCCATGCCGGCATTCGCGAACACGATATCGAGCTTGCCCTTCTCCCGCTTGATTTGCGCGAACAGCCGATCAAGATCGCCCAGGTTCGACACGTCTCCTCGAACGCCGGTCACATTTCTTCCGATTTCTTTCACTGCTGCCGCCAGCTCCGGATCGCGGCGCCCGGTTATAAAGACATAAGCGCCTTCGTTCACGAACTCTTTCGCCGTCGCAAGGCCAATGCCGCTATTGCCACCGGTGACAAGTGCAATTTTTCCTTCAAGCTTACCCATATGGTTCTCCTTGTATCGTCAAGCCGCCGACTCTCGCAGCAGGTTCTCGACTTTCGAATCCAGGTCTCGAGCCACGGCCAGAGCGTCCTCGTTTTCGTAAGGAGCCAGAAGACTAGCCATCCTGTCATACGATAAACGCACGCCTTCAGGCCGCTCGTCCACCAGAATCGTGACCGGCGCGTAAGATCCTGCGTCGGGAACATGCTTCGCCATTTCTTTCATGATAAGCGGGTTGCCGATCAGAAGGCGTACAATTTTCGGTGTGTCGTGCCCGCTCTCCTTGCGCAGCACCGCCCCATGGTCGAGTTCCATGAAGAGCATGAGGCCCGCCTTGCCCAGACCCGCGCGAATTGCACGCTCAAGATCAGCGAAGGAACCTGGACCCCTGATTGCTCTCGCGTACTCGGCCATGTCCTGTAACCCAACGTTCGCTTTGATAGCAGCCACGACCGCCGCGAACGGCTTGGAAGAGATTACGCTCAAGCGTTCGACCTCGATCTTTCTGACCGTCATGGCTTCTTTCCTCTAATTAGGCTCAGACTTGGGCGGCGCCGCCGTCGACGAATAGCTCGGTGCCGGTGACGAAACTGCTGTCGTCGGAGGCGAGGAAAACCGCGGCGCCTGCTATTTCATCCGGCGTGCCGAAGCGGCCCATCGGGACCCGGTTCACGATACTCTCCAACATCTGCTTGCCGGCCGGCCCGGACTTCCCGATGCGGTCATAGGCGGGAGTTTTGATCGGGCCCGGGCTGAGTGCGTTCACGCGGATTTTCCGTTCCTTCAAATCCATCGTCCACGTGCGCGCGAACGACCGCACCGCGGCCTTGGTCGCGCTGTACACGCTCGACGCAGGATTGCCTTTGGACGCCACGATCGAGGCGTTCAGGATGATCGATCCGCCTTCGGGAATCAGAGGTAGAGCTTTCTGCACGGTGAACAACAATCCTTTGACGTTGATGTTGAACATCCGATCGAAATTTTCCTCGGTGATTTCGCCCAGAGGCGCGAGCTCTGCGATGCCGGCATTCGCAAACAGGATATCGATGCGCCCCGTCTTCGCC
>JBAWCX010000479.1:0-1809 GCA_049590495.1 Binatus sp. (SeqCode) | reverse complement strand
GTGCCGTCGGCGCCGATCGCCGCCGCCGAGTTTATAATGCTGCCAGTCGTGAACGCCCACTTCTGGCTGCCGGAGGGATTTACCGCGTAGAAGTTGTTGTCCTCGGAGCCGATGTAGATGGTCCCGTCGGCGCCGACCGCCGGCGAGGCGGTGATCAAAGAGCCGGTTGGGAACATCCACTTCAACGTGCCGCTGGTGCCACTATCGGTCACCGCGTAGAGGTTTTTGTCATTGGTTCCAAAGTAGATGGTGCCGTCCGGGCCAATCGACGGCGACGACGAACCCACGGCGCCTCCGGTCGCGAACGCCCACTTCTGCGAGCCGTCGGGGTTCACCGCGTAGAACATTTCATTCGGGGATCCGAAGTAAATGGTGCCGTCGGCGCCTATCGCCGGCGAGGACAATAGAGCGAAGCCGACGTCAAACTTCCACTTCTGAGTGCCGGAGTTGGCGCTGGTGTTGATCGGACTCAATCCGGTGCGCTGGAGATCGTGATGGTACATCGGCCAGGGGCCCGGCGTGGCCGTCGCAGTCGGCGTCGCGCTCGTCGTGGCGACGGCCGCCGATTGCGCGCGCGGCGCGGTCAGGGCCGTGACGGCCACCATCGCAAACGCGGCCGCGCTCAAGATTACGATCGCGCCGAGCTTCATTCTCCCCGAATGTTCCATCGATTCCCCCCCGGCAGTTGCCGGATATCATTTGAGAAACAGACTGCGAAGTTGACGGTGAATATAATAGGCAGCGCGGGCAAATTCGCAAGATTGAGACTCGCATCGGCGCCAAGTTGTTTCGCGCAGCCTGCTGGAATAACTATTGGTTCGTGCCCCGCGACTCCTTCAATCGTGAAATAGATTACCTGCGCCTGTCGGTTATCGATAACTGCAACCTGCGATGCGTTTACTGCATGCCACTGGAAGGCTTGCGCTTTCTTCCGAAAGACGAATTGCTGACCCCGGCGGAGTTTGAGACCGTCGCGCGCGCCGCGGTCGGCGTGGGCTTCAGAAAATTCCGGCTGACCGGCGGCGAGCCTACGCTGCGGCTCGATCTCGTCGAAATTGTCGAGCGGCTCGCGCGGGTGCCCGGCGTGGACGGCCTGGCGCTGACCACCAACGCTCTCCTGCTCACGGATCTTGCGCCGGCGCTGAAACGCGCGGGGCTGAATCGAATCAACGTGCATCTCGACAGCCTAGACGCCGCGACCGTCGAGCGGCAGATGCGATGGGGCAGCTTCGAGAAAATCTGGCGCGGAATCGAGGCGGCCGAAGAGGCGGGGCTGACGCCGATCAAGCTCAACTCGGTGGTGACGGCCGGCTACAACGAATCGGACGTCGTCGAGTTGGCGCGCCTGACGCTCGATCGCGACTGGCACGTGCGATTTATCGAGCTGATGCCGCTGGGCGGCGGCGAATGCGCGACGTTGTCGATGAAGCGCTACGTGTCGAACATCGAGACGCGGCGCAGAATCGAGGCGGCGATGGGCGCGCTCACCGAAATGCCGTCGGAAAACCTCGCCGATGAGTCGCGCAACTACCGGATCGCGGGGGCGCGCGGCGTAGTCGGCTTCATCAGTCCGGTCAGCGAGCCCTACTGCGGGACCTGCAACCGGATGCGCCTGACGGCAGACGGAAAATTCCACCTATGCCTGCTAAACGACGACGAACTAGACGTCCGCAAAGCCCTGCGCTCGAATTCTGGCGACGCAATCGGCGACGTAGCGCGAATCCTAAAGCGAGCAGTCGATCTCAAGCCGACGGGGCATCACCTCCTGGAAGGCCGCTCGACGCAAGATCGCTCGATGTACCAAATCGG
>JBAWCX010000478.1:0-3211 GCA_049590495.1 Binatus sp. (SeqCode) | reverse complement strand
ACACGATGGTGCGACCGGCGATTGCGTTTTCGAGCCTTGGATTTTTCAGCGACCCTCTCCTGACGAATCTGCTCAAGCTCGATCGCGTCGAGCTGGCCGGCGTGCTAATCCACGAGCTGTTCCATCGCACATACTACCTCGCGAGCGACGCGATGTTCGACGAGTCCGCCGCCAACTACGTCGGCAGCGCGGGCGCCGTCGCTTTTTTCGCGGCGACTGACGGCGAGTCGGCGCCCTCTACGATTGCTGCGCGCGGTATCCTCGAAAGCGATCTCAAGTTCGCGCAATTTCTGCTCAAGGAACAGGCGCGCCTGCTCGACATCTATACGGCGAACCTGCCGAAGGACGAGCTCGACAAGCGTCGCGAGGCTGCTTTCGCGGCGATCAAGGCCGACTACGCCGCGCTGGCGCCTTCCCTGTCGGGACTCGAGCGCTTCGACCTCGATAAGCAGCCGCTCAACAACGCCGTGCTCATCAACTATCTGATCTACTTCCACCAGCTCGACAACTTTGCGGCGCTCGATCGGATGAATCACGGCGACCTGCGCGCGACCATCGCGCAGATCATCTCGATCGCCAAGGCCCATCCCGAGGATCCGTTCTACGCCATCGCGCAGGTGGTCCACGCAGCTCCGCCGGTCTCCGCGAACCGCTAGGCCGACAGCGCGGCAGCGATCGCGCGGGACAACTCCGCTTCACATCCGCCGAAGAAATGATCGGTACCTGAAATGATCTCGAGTCGCGCCGAGTCACCGATTCTCGACTGAAGCGCTCGCAACCCCGCCACCGGCGAGTACGAATCGCGATCTCCCGAAATCAGCAGAATCGGCTTGGAGGCGCCATCGGGAATGCGCGCGTCGGCCATCGCGAGCGGCATCGCGACCGCGACGATTCGCGCTATCTCCGCGCGCTCGTATCCCGCACTCACCGCCACCATCGCGCCGAAGGAATATCCCGCCATCACCGCGCCCTCCTTGCGCACGCCGGGCTGCGACAACAGAAACCCCATCGCCGCGACAGCGTCGTCGACTTCGCCGGGACCGCCGTCATGCTCACCCTCGCTGGCGCCGACGCCGCGAAAATTGAAGCGCAAGGTCGCAAACCCCGCTTGCCACATCGCCGCGAGGATAGCCTCGACGACGTTGTTGAACATCGAGCCTCCGTAGAGCGGATGCGGGTGGCAGACGACCGCCGCCGGCGCATTTCCGCCCGGATTGGCGAGCAGGCCCTCCAGGGTCAAATCGCCGGACCGAAACGTGATCTGAACTTCATTCATCGCAGGTCTCTTCTAAATCTAATCTGTCACTTTATATTTTTTTAACTATCCGTTTGGCCGCTCGCTGATATAATACAGCCCATCGCGATGGATGAAACTCCCCGACTCGCTGTTGACCGGATGCTGATGCGATTGGCGCGATGGCTGCGCCTGCTCGGCGCCGACGTTGTTGCCGACGCCTCTCTCACCGGCTCTGAGCTTCTCAAAATCGCTCGCGCGGACAGCAGAGTCCTGGTGACGCGCGACAAGCGCCTGCGCACCGCCGCCGACGTTTTCTTCGTCGAGAGCAACCCCATCGGCAGTCAACTGCGCGAGACAGTCGGACGTTTCCGGCTCGACCCTCGCGTGATTGCGCTGACGCGATGCTCGCGATGCAACGATGTGCTGACTCCCGTCGCACGCGAACTCGTGTCGCGGCGAGTGCCGCCCTACGTCTTTGCCAGCCACGACCGATTTGCCGAGTGCCAGGCCTGCGGCCGGATTTACTGGCCTGAGACCCATCCGGCGCGGATGCGCGCGATGCTGGATTCAATTGCATTCTGACAGCCCAGACTGCCGCCGTGATGGCTTTTTCTTTGCATTGCATCACGTGAGCCGGAGCGACTATAAGGAATGCGGGGATCTCGCATTCGAGATACTGATTTATGGCCGGGGGAAAAATGTTTAATTTCAGGGCGTTGCAATTTGCGCTCGCGATTTTGCTCCTCACACCGCTCAGCGCGCACGCTGTCTCTCTGAGCCTCAACGGAGGCGGTGCCGCCTTGCAGATGGACAACACGCAGGCAGTCTATGCCAGCGACAGCAACGGCGTCCCGATCCTGATTACGGGAATCGGAATGACCACTCGTGATGGCGGCACCGTGACCGAAGTCGGCGTGCCGTCGATGATGCCTGACGGACGCGTGATCTTCGGCGCCGAGACGCAGCCCAAGGACACCAATATCAAGCCGCGCTGGAATATTTTCATCGGCAATGCCGACGCAGTGCCCAGCCATCGCCTACTCGCTGCCATCAGTCCAAAGGCCCTGCAGGCCGATTGCACGCCCTCATTCAAGGGCGACCCCTATCCCGTCGCGGACATGGACGAAAATATCGCGTTCATATCGACTGTCCCGCACGCCCGCGACGCGTTGTTCTTCTACTCGCACGGCAAGCTCACCTGCATGGCGAAGGCGGGCGAGAAGACACTCCAGGGACACGAGATCGCAATCCTGAGCTTCGGCAGCCCGCAGATGGGCGAGGACGGTCAGATCGTGTTCACCGGTTTTCTGGGCGATAGCACCAAGCCCGCCGGCCATCGTCAGGCACTCCTGCTCGCTTCCGTTGCCGGCGGCGTCACCGAGCTCGCGGTCGAGGGCGAGTACGGGCCGAATCACACGCTCTATCAGCGCCCGTTCGGATTGCCGGCTGCCCTCCCCACAGAGCGCGGGACGATGGCGGCGTTCACTGCCAAGACCCCCACCGGCGCGGCGCTGTTCCTGTACAGCGGCGGCTCGATGGCGAGGATACTGCCGACAGGCACTCTGACCAGCGTCGGTCCGGTGTCGTATCTGTCTGCCGGGCGCCCGGGTCTGATGGCCGACGGAACCACCGCTGTGCTGGCAGGATGCGCGCACATACCCGCAATCTTTCGGCTGACCCGCCAGCGCCTCGACTTGCGGATTCAGCGCGGACAGCTGACTCCGTTCGGTACCGAGCTGGAATCGCTCGGCGACCCGGTGCTGACGGCTTCCGGCGCGATGTTCGTCGGCGCCACCGATTCCGACGATCACGAGAAGCTCTACGTGCTATCGCCTGACGACGCGTTTTTCGAGGTCGGCGAATCCGAACTGATCTACCGAATCGCGATGGGCGCGCAGAAGCATCACTCGATCTTCACAGGCACGCTGACAGTAAACCAGCACGGCGACTTCGCCTACCTAGGCGGCCGCTAAC